>WGBZ01000278.1 GCA_015494035.1 Lysobacterales bacterium
CTTTGTGTGTGTCTTCCAACGCCCGTTCCAACAAACCCGTCAGCGCGGTATCATCCAGCGCCTTGAGCACGTAAACCCGTGCGCGTGACAACAGGGCGTTGTTAAGGGCAAAGGACGGGTTTTCCGTGGTGGCGCCAATCAGGGCAATGAGGCCGCTTTCCATGTGGGGTAGAAAAGCGTCCTGCTGGGCCTTGTTAAAGCGATGGATTTCATCCACAAACAAGACCGTGGCAACGCCTTGGGCGCGGTTTTCCTCAGCCTCTTTGATGGCCTTGCGAATGTCCGCCACCCCGGAAAGAATGGCCGAAAGGGTGATCCAGCGGGCATTGGCCTGATGGGCGATAATGCGCGCCAGCGTGGTTTTGCCGGTGCCAGGCGGCCCCCATAAAATCATGCTGTGGATCTGCCCGGCAGCCAGCGCAGCCGCCAGCGGTTTGCCCGGCGCGGTCAGGTGCTCCTGGCCCAGTACCTCGTCCAACGCCGTGGGACGCAGGCGGTCTGCCAGCGGCCGATAGCTCATGACAGAGCACTCATGACAGAGCACTCATGGGACATTAAAACTCGCCACCAACGGGATCGTCGCGCACCACGTCCGTACCAGCCGGTGGGCTGAAGCGAAACAGCTCCGGCTTCAGTTCGGGGTTGCGCCGAATATGGTTGAATTCAAACACCACCACCTGATTGAGTTTGTCCAGCAAGTGAATCTGCACCAATTGGCCGGTTTTTTCGTTGATACCAAGCCACACTTCCTGGGCGTTTTCATCCGGCTGGCGCGGGACAATCTTGACCCACAGCAGGCCTTCAGCCCGCCGGGTGTCGCTTAAGCGGTAGTGGGTGTCAATCAATGCCGGGTTGAACAGCACATAAATGGGATTGCTTTCATTGTCCTGTTTCTTGATGGTTAATTGTTCCAGGTCTGGATCAAAAATCAGGATTTCTTCCCCGGTGGCGATAATCAGCTGCTCTTGTGGTTTTTCGTAATGCCAGCGAAACTTGTTGGGCGCCACCAAGGCCACGGTGCCGGTATTGACGTCACGACGCGCACCGTCCGGCCCTTGTTGGTATTGGGTAAAATCCGCCTGCAGGGCATTCAGGTCCCGACTGAGGGCGCGCAGCGCGGTGCGTGCCTCGGCGGTGGAAGGGGCATCATGTTTTTCGGTGTTCTCCAGCCGCGCTGATTGACTGGCGCTTTGTGCCTTGGGGCTGTCATTGGGAGCTTTCTGCGCCTGGGCGCTGACCGTGAAAAAACCGCCCAGAACCAGCATGGCGCACAGGGCCAGCCAGTGTGGCTGGCGGCGAGTTAGGCGGGTTAAGGGGTCATTGGCTGTCAATATCTTCATCCTGTCATCCTGTGATTGGCTGCCTTCAGCATACAGCAACTGGCTGAATCGACAGTGAACCTGGGCTTGTATTCATGAATCGGCAGCAGGCGGTGGTGGGGCCAGCACTTCCCGCGTTCCGTTGTGGCCCGGTGCGCTGACCACGCCATTTTCCTGCATTTCCTCAATGATACGGGCGGCCCGGTTATATCCAATCCGCAGGCGCCTTTGCACATAGGAAATGGACGCCTTGCGGCTTTCGGTGACCACAAAAACCGCCTTGTCATACAGGTCATCGGTATCACCTTCGGGTTTTTCCGGCAGGCCGTTATCGCCCACCACCTGTCCGTCATCGGTCATCTGCACCGCGTCGAGTATGCCTTCCACATAAGCCGGTTCGTGGTGCCTTTGCAGGTACTTGACCACTGCGTGCACTTCGTGGTCATCCACAAAAGCGCCGTGCACGCGCTTGGGCACGGCCTTGCCCGGCGGCAGATACAGCATGTCACCGTGGCCCAGCAACTGCTCGGCCCCTGCCTGGTCGAGTATCGTCCGCGAGTCAATTTTTGATGAGACCTGAAACGCGATGCGGGTGGGGATGTTGGCCTTGATCAGGCCGGTGATCACGTCCACGGAAGGCCGCTGGGTGGCCAGCACCAGGTGAATGCCGGCGGCACGCGCCTTTTGCGCCAGACGCGCAATCAGTTCTTCCACCTTCTTGCCGACGATCATCATCATGTCGGCGAATTCATCAATCACCACCACAATCGAGGGCAAGGTTTCCAGCTCGGCAGCAGTTTCGCCAGGGGCCGCACCGGCAGCATCAAAGAAAGGGTCAAGCAGCGGCTCTCCGTCGGCTTTGGCCTGTTTCACCTTGCGGTTATAGCCGGCCAGGTTGCGCACGCCCAAGGCCGACATCAAACGGTAGCGACGTTCCATTTCGCCCACGCACCAGCGCAACGCGTTGGCCGCTTCCTTCATGTCGGTGACCACCGGTGCCAGCAGGTGCGGAATGCCTTCGTACACCGACAGTTCCAGCATTTTCGGGTCAACCAGAATCAGCTTGATTTCCTCAGGCGTGGCCTTGTAAAGCAGACTGATGAGCATGGCATTGACAGCCACGGACTTGCCCGAGCCGGTGGTGCCTGCCACCAGCAAATGGGGCATTTTGCCGATATCCACCACCACCGGCTTACCGGAAATGTCCTTACCCAGGCCCAGTGACAGCGGCGAGCGGGCCTTGTCAAAGTCCACCGAGCGCAAAATTTCGCTCAGGTAGACGATTTCGCGGTTTGTGTTGGGAATTTCCAGACCGATGTAGGGTTTGCCGGGGATCACATCCACCACCCTCACGCTGATGACCGACAGGCCACGGGCTATGTCCTTGGCCAGATTGACGATCTGGCTGACCTTGACCCCGGGCGCGGGCTCCAGCTCGAAGCGGGTCACCACCGGCCCTGGCAGCACGCCCACCACCTTGACCTCCACCTTGAAGTCGGCCAGCTTTCTTTCCACCTGGCGCGACAGCACTTCCAGTTCTTCCTGCGAGTAACCGCCCTGCTGCGCGGGTGGGTCATCCAGTAAGGTCAAAGGCGGCAACTTGCCCGCCGGCAAGGTTTCAAACAGCGGAATCTGTTTTTCCACCACCGCCCGCTTGCTGACCTTGACCGGCGGCTTGGCCGTTTCAATCACCGGTGGTGTGCGCTGCTGTTGCTTGCGCGTGTCGATCTTGCGCACCTCTTCCCGGGCCGCGCGGGCCTTGCGACCTTCGCGCCAGTCCATAAAGCGGCCTTTCAGACTACCCAGCCATTTGAGGCCATTGAGTGTCCACTGCCCCACCTTGTCGATCAGGGCAATCCAGGACAAGCCGGTGAACAGTGTAATGCCGGCCAGAAAAGCGGCCATCAGGATCAGGCTGGCACCCAACAGGCCAAAGCCCTTGTGCAAGGCCACTCCAACCACTTCGCCCAAAATGCCACCACCGGAAAATGGTTGGCCGCCGGTGTCCACGTAGTAATGTGCCAGCGCCGTGCCAGCCAGCAAGGCCGCCAGAAAGCCGCCCACCTTGATGGCGGTGTCCAGCCAGGTCAGTTCTTCGGCTTCGGGTTGGCGATACAGGCGCCAGGCGACAAAAATCAGCCCCAGGGGAATCAGGTAGGCCAGGTAGCCAAAAAAGTGCAGCAGAAAATCCGCCAGCCAGGCGCCGGTCACACCGCCCAGGTTGCGAATCCTGTCCACTTGCGAAGCGGAAAAAGAACCCGGATCCTGGGGGTTGTAGGTGAACAATGAAAGCAGGACGTAGGCGGCCACCGGCACCAGCACAAACAGCGCGCTTTCGCGCAGGCGGTTGCGGATGTGTCCGGAAAGCTGGCTCAAATGTTATTCCTCGGCGTGGAAGACCCCACCTGCGTGGCAGGGCCGGTTTTAATGCCGCAGCCACTGCCATGGGCAACGGCTGCGGTTCGATGAGGAATTATTGTAATGCAGGGTGAACGATTTGGCCATTTTCCACGTTGATGCCCTTGCGCAGTGAAGGCACGTCTTTCCAGTCAGGCTGTGCCAGGCGTTGCACGTAAGGCAGAATGGCCGCGGAAATGGCCTGGGTGGACGTGCGTGGCACCGAGCCAGGCATGTTGGTGACGGAAAAATGGATCACACCGTGTTTTTCAAAGGTTGGATTTTCCCAAGTGGTTGGCCGGGTGGTTTCCACGCAGCCGCCCTGATCGACGGAAATGTCCGCAATCACTGATCCAGGCTGCATGTTTTTGACCATCTCTTCGGAAATCACGTGCGGCGCCTTGGCGCCGGTTACCAGCACCGCGCCAATAACCAGATCGGCGTCGGAAATTTCCTTGGCCACCTGTTCCTCGTAGGGATACAGGGTGGTTACATTGGGGCCCACGGCCATCATTTCTGCCAGTCGATCCTGGCGTTTGTCAAAAACCACCACATTGGCACCGCCAGCCGCGGCCAGGGCCGCGGCGTTGCCACCGGCAGCACCGGCGCCCAGAACCACCACCTTGCCACGCTCGGTGGATGGCAGGCCACCCAGCAGAACGCCCTTGCCACCGGCTGGCTGATGCAGCAAGTGAGTGCCCACCTGGGTGGCGATTTTGCCGGCAATGATGCTCATGGGTGCCAGCAGAGGCAGCGAGCCATCGGCTTCTTCAACGGTTTCAAAGGCC
>WGBZ01000279.1 GCA_015494035.1 Lysobacterales bacterium
ACAATAGCCTTGCTATTGCGTGCGATTTGCGCCTTGAACTGAACAATTTTCCATTACAATCTGCTCGCGCCAGATTCAATCAGAGCTTCCCTAATGATTATGGCCAGGCTGGATCCGCCGCCAGGCCCTGGATATTCACGGGAAACCCATGTCCTTATTGACGCGTTTGTTTTACTGGCGGGTGAAAGCCAGCCAGGCTCCGGAAGACTTCAGCGAACTGGGGATTGACCCGGCCTTGCCGGTGGTTTATGTGCTGGACACAGACTCGTCCATCTCCCGCACCATCCTCAAAAAAGAGCTGCCCGCGCGTGGCCTGCCCTATGACCGCTTTGATGAACAACTCAAGGGCGTGCCGCCGATCATGGCCAACCGGCGCTTGAAAGGGCTGTGGAACCGGCGGCCGGAGTACCGAACTTTCGAGGAAAATCTCAAGGGCCTGTTGCAACGCGTCGGTGAAAACCCCGGGCTGAAAGTGCAGCTGGTGCCGGTATCGGTGTTTCTGGGCCGGGCACCGCAAAAGGAAAGCGGCGTTTTCAAGATCCTTTTTTCCGAGCAATGGGGCATCACCAGCCGTTTTCGTCGCTTCATGTCCTTGCTGGTGCATGGCAAACACACCCTGATCCGGTTCAGCAAACCAATCGTGCTGGATAAAACCCTGACCGATTCAGAGGCCACAGAAAAACTGGCACGCAAGATTTCCCGGGTGTTGCGGGTGCACTTTTACCGGCTTCGCACCTCGGTGGTGGGGCCGGATCTTTCGCACCGGCGCACGGTGGCCCGCACCATCCTCAACCGGCCCGTGGTGCGGGAAGAAATCAGAAACTATGCCCGGCGCAAGGGCATCAGTGAAGAAAAAGCCTATGCCGAGGCCAATAAGATTATTCGGGAAATTGCCGCGGACTATTCCTACTCGGTGATCCGCCTGTTGCACCTGTTTTTTACCTGGTTCTGGAACAAGGTGTATGACGGCATCCGCTTGAATCATTTTGAAGAATTCCGCGCTCAGGCGCCGGACTATGAGGTCATTTACACGCCTTGTCACCGCAGCCACATTGATTATCTGATTCTTTCCTACGCCCTGTACAAACGCGGGCTGGTGCCGCCGCACATTGCCGCTGGCGTTAACCTGAACTTGCCACTGGTGGGTAGTTTATTGCGTCGTGGCGGGGCGTTTTTCCTGCGCCGTTCATTCAACTCCGCCTTGTATGCGACCATTTTTTCCGAATACCTCAGTGCCTTGCTGGCCCGCGGGGTGTCCATCGAGTATTTTATCGAAGGCACCCGCAGCCGCACCGGGCGGCTGCTGCATCCCAAGGCCGGCATGTTGGCCATGACAGTGCGCAGTTACATCAACGATCGCAGCAAGCCGCTGATGTTTCAGCCGATTCACCTGAACTACGAAAAGCTCATGGAAGGCGCATCCTATTCGCAGGAACTCGGCGGCAAGGGCAAGCAACGGGAAACCCTCGGCGGCTTGTTAAAAGCACGCAAGGTGCTGAAGGACGAATACGGCAGGTTGACGGTCAATTTCGGCCAATCCATTGACCTGGATGCCTACCTGGACAAGCATAAACCCGGCTGGAAAAAACTGACCCTGGCGCACAACGAAAAGCCGGATTGGTTCAAAAACGTGGTCTCGGAAGTCAGTCACGACATCATGACCCGAATCAACCAGTCGGCACATGTCAATGCCACCAACCTGCTGGCCCTGGCGCTGTTGTCCACGCCCAACCGGGCAGCGGATGAGGCCAATTTGCAGGCACAACTGGCCCTGTATGTGGCATTGTTGCGGCAACTGCCCTATGACGAAAAGGTCACCATCACGGAAGAAACCCCGGCGGAAATGATCGAGCGTGGCATCAAACTGGGTTTTCTGGAACGCCACGCGCACGATCTGGGCGATGTGATCCGGGTCAGGCCCGGCCAGGGCGTGTTGCTGACCTATTACCGCAACAACATCCTGCACCTGTTTGCGGCCAGTTCATTTATCGCCATGTGTTTTGTCAACCAGCGGCAGTTTTCCCGGCGCGAGCTGTTGCGGTTGATGCGGGACATCTATCCTTTCGTCAAGGACGAGCTGTTTTTGAAGTGGGACGCTGACGAGTTTGTTCGTTATGGCCGTCAGACCATCAAGTTGTTACACAAGCTGGACCTGTTGAAATCCGCAGGCCGGACCCTGGAGCGTCATCCGGGCGGTTCCCTGCAGGCGGGCAAGCTGCGGGTGCTGGCCGAAGGGTTGATGCAAACCTATGAACGGTTTTTTATTGTGATCTCTGTGCTGAAAATTCACGGTTCCGGCACGCTCACCAGCGCCGAACTGGAAAACCTGTGCCACAAGACGGCGGAAAAACTGTCGTTGCTGTATGAGTTCAATTCACCGGACTTTTTCGACAAGTCACTGTTCAAGCTGTTTATCAGAAACCTCAAGGCACAGGACATCATTCGCACCGACGAAGCGGGCAAAATCACCTTTACCCGCAACCTGGACCCCATTTTTACCGGCGCCAAGAAAATTCTTTCCCGGCGCATCCGGCATTCGGTGCTGTACCTGCTGCAACCGCCCAAAGCCTCAGCGGACAACACCGGCGATAACAGTCAACCCGCCCTGGAACAGCCTGACCAGGTCCCGTCCGGGAACAGTTCGTCACCACCGATTGATGCCGTCGATCACTCAGGGCGCAAAACAAACGACAAAAAATCAAACCACAAAACCGACCGCTGATGACCATGAGCCCACCCGGTCAAGACAGCCCCCGTTGGCGACGCCGTTTGACGGCATCCTGGCGGGCTGTCAAACGCGAAGTGCGCGATGCGTTGGAACTGTTTCTGATTCCGGCCACCGCCGTGGTGCTGCCCTGGCCGGTGGCTTACCGGCTTTTTCGGTTGGTGGTGGAACGAACGCCGTTATACGGACGTTATATGCCCACATGCCTGCGGAATGCAGAGCGTTTTCTGGGCCCCCTGAGCACGGAAGCCCGGGATGATTTTGTTTGCAAACAGAAGATGTTGCGATTGTTGGATCAGGCAGACTACTGGCTGATTCGTTTTCGACCGGCCAAGGCCAGTGCCATCACCCAGGTGGAAGAGGGTGGGGAGTGGCTGGATTCTTCAGGCTTCCTGGCTCTGTGCAATCATTGGGGCGCGGGTTTTCTGGGCATTCATCACTTACGGGAACAAGGGCACACGCCATTGATTCTGTATCGCGAAGCCCCATTACCCATGCGCGAATACGGGCTTCTCAATGCCTTATATATTCGTTTGCGACGGCGACAGTATCACCGCCTATCAGGTGGGCATGCCTTGCCACTAAAGCCCGAAGAAAGCCGTGCGGCCGGGACGCGACGTTTACTAAAAAGCCAAAATCA
>WGBZ01000280.1 GCA_015494035.1 Lysobacterales bacterium
CAGCAGGGTTTTCTGCCAGTCGGTGAGCGCCGGCAGCTTGTGGCCATAGGCGGCAAAATTGCGGCCGGTGCCGCCGGGGATACAGCCTTGTTCGGCGTAATCGCGTGCTTCGGGAATCATCGGAATGTCATCAAAGACAATGGCCGCGCCCTTGTGGCTGCCTTCGCACATTTCCAGCAGGTGACCGGCCAGGGCAAACCCCGTCACGTCGGTCATGGCATGCACCCAGGGCTGTGCGCCGGCGATGGCGCCGAAATCATTCAGCTGGCACATGAGTTCCGGCGCCAGGTGTTCGTGTTCTTTTTTGAGTTTTTTTTGCTTCTGCGCCGTGGTCAGAATGCCAATGCCCAGCGGCTTGGTCAGAAACAGCACATCATCGGCCTGCGCGGTGTTGTTTTTTTTGACCCGGTCCACGTCCACCAGCCCGGTCACGGCCAGGCCAAAAATCGGTTCCGGCGCGTCAATGCTGTGGCCGCCGGCCAGCGCGATGCCGGCATCGGCACAGGCGCTGCGGCCGCCTTCAATCACCTGTTGGGCCACTTCCGGTGGCAGTTTGTCCAATGGCCAGCCGAGAATGGCAATGGCCATCACCGGCTTGCCGCCCATGGCGTACACATCGCTGATGGCATTGGTGGCGGCAATGCGGCCAAAAGTGTGTGGGTCGTCCACAATGGGCATAAAAAAGTCCGTGGTGGAAACCACCGCCTGACCATTGCCTATGTCATACACGGCCGCATCGTCGCGGCTGTGGTTGCCCACCAGCAAACGGGCATCGGGCTGCTCGGGCAGTTGTGTTTTCAGAATCACTTCCAGGTCCGACGGACTGATCTTGCAGCCGCACCCGGCGCCGTGGGAGTATTCGGTGAGTTTGACTGTCATGGAATAAAGGCTCATTGCGTTGGCTGGAACCAGGGAATTATAAGCCAAATACCGCCCCGGGGCTCTTGGCGATATGATTCAGGGAATGTGCACAGGAGGGGATGGGTGATAGGCCATGCCGCCAGGGCGGTAGAACCCGGGCAGAAGTCACAATTGAGCACCCCGTCTCCGGGTTAGGTTAGCCCGTAGCGATCCTGAATATCAGGCTATTGAGTCGTCGTGCATGTGGCGTTGCAGCGTTTATTGGCCGGGGAGAAAAGATCCCACAGGGAGACAGCCACCATCAAGGCCAGTGCCGAGTAGGTCACGTAGGTGCTCCAGCCGTATTTGAACCAGGGATACAGGGACAGCAGCAGCAAGACCGGGCCTATCATGCCCAGCAGACTCCGGTGCCATTGGCGGTGACTGAACCACGCCAGGGCGTTCAGTGCCAGGGTGAGCCAGGCGAAAGCCGGTAGAAGGGTGTTGACAAACAGCCCTTCCCAGTGACTCAAGAAGCCCAGGCCAAGGGCGCCAGCCAGTCCGGCCATGGCGGGGAAGCACATGGCGCAACCGGCAGTGGCCACCAGTGCGCCAAGTGTGCTGATTTTGTCGCCAAAGCGGGTCAGTGTTGTTAGTGGCTTGTTCATGGTTTTCGCTGAGTGTATTGAGTGTCTAAGAGCCCACGGGCGGATCTTTTAATCAAGGAACTTGATCAAAGAACGCCAGAATGACTTTTTAAAGACCTTCGAGGTGCAGCGGGCCTTGCAATTTATTGCCGGGTAATGACCACTTAGGGAAGCTCTGATTGAATCGTGACACGGCATCTTGCGGCGTAAAATCGTCCATTTCGGACGTTGCAAACCTTCACAATAGCTTGCTATTGCGTGCGGTTTGCGCCTTGAACTGAACAATTTTACACGACAATCTGCTCGCGCCAGATTCAATCAGAGATTCCTTAGCAACAGGGTTTGCCGCCACAGCAGCCGCCGGATGCTTCCGTGCCCGGCTTTGCGTCCTGTTCAGTCCCTTGTGCCGCGTTGTGTAGCCAGGTGAGAACGCTTTTGGCATCCGGCACACCGCCGGCATGAGCGATTTTACCGTTCACCACCACGCCGGGGGTGGACATGACGCCATAGGCCATAATGTCCTGTATGTCTTCGACTTTTTCCAGTGTGACGGGAATGTTGTTTTCTTTCGCCACTTTTTCAATCAGTTGGGTGGTGGTTTTGCAGTTGGCACAGCCAGTGCCAAGGACTTTGACATCAATCATGGGTTTTCTCCATCAAGTTAAGTGTAAGGAAGCTGTGGTCG
>WGBZ01000281.1 GCA_015494035.1 Lysobacterales bacterium
GATCCGAGCCTGCCCCGCGACAGCCAGGCGCTGCCGCTGGCCAAGGCGCTTGATCCGCAGCACTGGTCCAATGATTGCCTGGCTGTCGCGCTCACGCGCAGCCCGAGCCTGGCGACCAGTTGGCAGTGGGTGGAAACCGTGCGACAGCGACTTGCCTCTTCGGGTTTGTCTGGCGCTTCCGGGCCGCACTTGTCTGGCACCGGTTCCACGTTCTTTCTGGCTTTCGAAGCACTGCAGACGGCCCAGGACTTTTTGCATGCCCTGGAGCAGTCTCGCCAGGCACTGGCCAGCCTGGGTCAAAGCGTTCCGGCCCGTTTGCGTCTGGTCAGTTCCTGGCGTGGCCAGTCAGGCGAAAATCCATAAAAATCGCATCGGCGGGGTTTTCAGAAAAAAAATTGGTGCTATAATACGCGTCCTTCGCAAGGCCGGGGATCAAACCACAACCGGCTTTGGGAACAGAATTCTTGGGATGTCGCCAAGTGGCTAAGGCACCAGGTTTTGATCCTGGCATTCGCAGGTTCGAGTCCTGCCATCCCAGCCATATTCGCATTGTGCCCGCTTTGACTGCTGTTAAAGCGGGCATTTTGTTATGCGCGTTTCGGTTGAAAAAACGCTGTGCTGCGGGTGCGGCTTGTTTGAGTGGCGTGTCTTTTTTGCCGCCGGGTGCAGGGATTGCTTCCTAATTGCCCGGGCCTGAATTAAAATGTGCGCCAGCTGACACACAGGCACCGACCGGGGCAAAAGGGCATGGCTGATCGAAGCATCAAGTTGTTTTCAGGGAACGCCAATCCACGTTTGGCGCAAAAAATTGCCGATAACCTCGGTATGTCACTGGGCAAAGCCCAGGTCGGCCGCTTCAGCGATGGTGAAGTCGCCGTTGAAATTGCGGAAAACGTGCGCGGACAGGAAGTGTTTATCATTCAGCCCACGTGTCGGCCCACGGCCGATAACTTTATGGAGCTGATGGCGATGGTGGATGCCATCAAACGGGCTTCGGCCGCATCGATTACGGCCGTTATTCCGTATTTTGGTTATGCGCGCCAGGATCGTCGACCGCGCTCAGCGCGGGTGCCCATAACCGCCAAGGTGGCGGCCAAGATGATCAGCACCGTTGGCACGGATCGAGTCCTGACGGTGGATTTGCATGCCGACCAGATTCAGGGTTTTTTTGATATTCCGGTGGATAACGTGTATGCGTCACCACTGACCCTGGCGGATATCTGGTGCAAATACGACAACAAGGACCTGGTTGTCGTGTCACCGGACGTTGGCGGCGTGGTCCGGGCGCGGGCGATTGCCAAGCGTGTGGGTGTCGATCTGGCCATTATCGACAAACGTCGTCCCAAGGCCAACGAGGCCACGGTGATGAACATTATTGGCGATGTGCAAGACAAGGTCTGCATTCTGGTGGACGACATGATCGACACCGGAGGCACTTTGTGTGCCGCAGCCACCGCCTTGCTGGAAAAAGGCGGCAAGGAAGTGGTGGCCTATTGTGTGCACCCGGTGCTGTCGGGCAAGGCCATCGATAACATAGAGAATTCGGCCCTCAAGGAGTTGGTGGTAACAGACACCATTCCACTCAATGATGAGGCCAGAGCGTGCAAGAAGATACGTCAGCTTTCTGTTGCGGAAATGCTGGCCGAAACGATTCGGCGTATTGCCAATCGTGAATCCGTCAGTTCCATGTACATTGATTGACAATGACAGACAGGGAGCTGACCTGAAGCGCAAGCGGTTGGTCGCGACCGCTGCATAACGCCCCAAGGGGCATAGACTGATAGGAGATAGCCATGGCTATTTATAAACTGGATGCTGAACTTCGCGAAGACGTGGGGAAAGGAGCGAGCCGCCGCCTGCGTCGCGAAGGCAAAATACCTGCCATTATTTACGGGGCCGGCCGTGATCCGCGTTCCATTGCCCTGCAACACCACAAGGTGACCAAGCTGCTGGAGGACGATGCATTTTTTTCCAGCATCATTGAGCTGAAAGCCGCTGGCGGCAATCGACAGAAAGTGATTCTGCGTGACATGCAACGTCACCCGGCCAAACCCATTATCATGCACATGGATTTTCAACGCGTGCGCGATGATCAGGAACTGCACATTTCCGTGCCAATTCATTTTGTTAACGAGGAAGTGTCTCCGGCTGGCAAAACCACTGGCGTGGTGATTTCGCACCAGAAGAACGAAGTGGAAATTGTCTGCTTGCCGGAAAATCTGCCCGAAGCCATTGAGCTGGATCTGTCCAATATGGAAGTGGGACAGAGCCTGCACCTGAGTGACCTGCCGTTGCCCGAAGGCGTTACTCTGGCGGCCTTTACCCATGGCGATAACGAAGCGCACGACGAAGTCGTGGTTTCAGCCGGTCACGTTCGTGGTGGTGCCAAGGCGGAAGCGGATGAAGCGGAAGAAGCCGATGAAGCCGGTGAAACTGGCGAAGAGGCTGCTGAAGAATAAGCCTTTCTTTTCATCTAAGAAAAAACGCTCCTCACCGGGGCGTTTTTTTTGCCCTTATTTTATGACTGCACTTGTGTTCTGGTGGTCGCGTTACTGTTTTCTTGTGGTGTCCGGGTTGTTGCTGTGCAAATGCGTGGTGGCCTGGGAGAGTTTTCCCTGTACCAGCCACGGCGTGATCTCAACAACGCGCTCGATGGCCTGTTCGATGGCAATACGATCATCGCTTGCGGGCTTGCTTAACACCCAATTCAGCACCTGACTTTTATGCCCCGGGTGGCCGATGCCAATGCGCAAGCGCACAAAATCCCGACTGCCCAGGCAGGCAAAGATGTCGCGCAAGCCGTTATGGCCGCCGTGGCCACCGCCTTTTTTCAACTTGACGGTGCCGGCTGGCAAGTCCAGGTCGTCGTGGGCCACCAGCATTTCTTCCGGCGCAATCTTGTAGTAGTTCATCAGGGCGGCAACGGCACGCCCGGAGTGATTCATGTAGGTGAGCGGTTTCTGCAGCCAAACGCGCTGGCCTTCAATCAGGCCGGTGCCCAGCAGTGACTGAAAACGTGATTCGGGCCTGAGCGTGATGGCGTATTTCTCCGCTAGACGGTCGATGTACCAGAAACCCACGTTGTGCCGGGTGGCGAGGTATTTGTCTTCCGGGTTGCCTAACCCAACCAGCAGTCGTATCGGCGTGTCCTTGTGGCTCATGCGGGCATCTCTCCGTGGTGGTCGGCAGTGCGGTCAAGCGCCTGACGAATCAGGGGTGAAAAGGTCGCTGTGTCCACCAGGAAAGCGTCGTGTCCTTCGATGGAATCAACAATTTCAAGCCGGGTCTCAATGCCGGCA
>WGBZ01000282.1 GCA_015494035.1 Lysobacterales bacterium
GTCAACGTAATGCGCAAGCGGGCCTGGCCTTTGGCCACCGTGGGGTAGCGCATGGCGCGCACAAAAAACCCCTGCTGACGCAAGGCCCGTTCGGCGGCCGTGGCCTGTGTTTCGGGCCCCACCAGCAGTGGCTGGATGGGGCCGTTGACTTCGTGCACCGGCAAACCGGCCGCCCGGGCCAGCTGGCGGAAATGCGCGATATTGGCAAACAGGCGCTGGCGGTGCTGGCTTTCTTCCTGGGACAGGCGAATCGCTGCCAGTGCCGTGGCCGCCAGTGCTGGCGGCAAGGCGGTGTTGAACAGGTACGTGCGGGCCGTCTGCACCAGCAAGTCAATCAGTGGCTGCGGGCCGGCCACAAAAGCACCGGCTGATGCATAGGCTTTGCCGAGGGTACCACACAACAAGGGCACCTGGCTTTCGTCCAGGCCGGCGGCGGCCACGCTGCCCTGACCGAGGTTATTTTCCTCACGCCCAAACACCCCGATGCCATGCGCGTCGTCCACCGCCAGCAACACCCCGGCTTTGCCACAGCAGTCAGCCAGTTCAGGCAGTGGCGCGGTGTCTCCATCCATGCTGAACACGGCGTCGGTACACACCAGGCCGACTTGCCGGCTTTCGCCTCGTTCCACTTTATGCGCCAAGTCCGCCGCATCCGCGTGACGATAGCGCTTCAGGCGGCACCCAGCCAGGCGCGCCGAATCAATCAGCGAGGCGTGGTTGAGCCGGTCTTCAAGCACCGTCTGGCCGCGCTGGCAAAACACTTGCGCCAGCGCCAGGTTAGCCAGATAGCCACTGGAAAAAACCACCGCAGCAGTGCGTCCGGTGAGCGTGGCAATGGCCTGTTCCAGCGCCTGCAGCGGCTCGGAATAACCACTCACCAGGGCTGAACCACTGCTGCCATTGCCGTATTGGCAGGCCGCCCGACGCGCGATCTCCGGCAAATCCGGGTGCGTGTTCAAGCCCAGGTAATCGTTGCTGCTGAAATTCAGGCAGTCCTTGCCGTCCAATGTGATGAGACGACCGGCGCCGCCCGTGCGCAGCAGGCGCTGACGTTGCAAGCCGCTTGCCTGCAGCGCCTGCAAGCGCACCTGAGCACGCTGCAGGTAGTCCGAGGCAGGCACAGAGGGTATTTCAGACATGTTCGCAAACCTTGACGGGTATCCCCTCACTATTGAGCAGACCAGGGAAGCTCTGATCGAATCGTGACACGGCATCTTGCGGCGTAAAATCGTCCATTCCTGTGTTGCAAACCTTCACAATAGCCTTGCTATTGCGTGCGGTTTGCGCCTTGAACTGAACAATCTTTCACAACAATCTGCTCGCGCCAGATTCAATCAGCGCTTCCCTAGTGCCTCATGGCCCGGATGCCCAGCTTGGCCAGCAGGCGCATGTCCTGACTTTCGCCCGGGTTTTCCGTGGTCAGCAGCTTTTCACCATAAAAAATCGAATTGGCACCGGCAAAAAAACACATGGCCTGCATTTCCTCGCTCATGTCGGTGCGACCGGCAGACAGCCGCACCATGGTTTTGGGCATCAGCAAACGGGCCACGGCAATGGTGCGCACAAACTCCAGCGGTTCCAGGGCTTCGGCATCGGCCAGCGGTGTGCCGGGCACCTTGACCAGCATGTTGATGGGCACCGATCCGGGGTGTTTGGGCAGGTTGACCAGTTCACGCAACATGCCAGCGCGGTCGCGACGGGATTCCCCCATACCCACAATGCCGCCGGAACAGACGTTAATATCCGCTTCCATAACGTGGCGCAGGGTGTCCATGCGGTGTTTGAAAGTGCGCGTGGTGATGATTTTTTCGTAAAACTCCGGCGAGGAGTCAATGTTGTGGTTGTAATAATCCAGCCCTGCCTGCTTGAGTTTCCGGGCCTGTTCGGCTTCCAGCATGCCCACCGTCAGGCAGGTTTCCAGGCCCAATGCCTTGACCGCCTTGACCATTTCGATCACCTGCTCGAGGTCTTTCTGCTTGGGGCGACGCCAGGCCGCGCCCATGCAAAAGCGCGTTGCGCCCTGCGCTTTGGCATGCTGCGCCTGGGCCACCACCCGCTGCACTTCCATAACCGGCTCGGGCGTCACGCCAGTGTCATAGCGTATGCTTTGCGGGCAGTAGCTGCAATCTTCCGGGCAGGCGCCGGTCTTGATGCTGCACAGGGTGCTGATCTGCACGGCATTGGGATCAAAATGCTGGCGGTGCAGGGCGTGAGCGGAAAACAGCAGGTCATTGAAAGGCTGTTCGAACAAAGCGAGGATCTCGTCGATTTGCCAGTCGTGCCTAGGCTGGGAAAAGTCGCTGGGTGAAGCAGAAGGCGAAACCTCACGGATGGCATCGGCGGCTTGGCTGGTCATGGCGTGTCCCGGTGTTAGAATGGCCGATAGTATGTCGCCGGTCACCGAGGCTGTCAACCACGAGCGTGTTGAAAAGTTTACCGTCTGTTCTTACTCCCCTGCTGGCGCCCGCTAGGCGTTGTCATGCCTGCGGCACCATCCATCCGGCCGCCGCGTTGTGCGATGCCTGCGCCACGGCGATGCCCAAAGCCACGCACCGCTGCGCGCAGTGTGCCCTGCCCCTGAACGAAGATGCCCCCCGGTGCGGCGCCTGCCTGGCCCAGCCACCAGCCTTTACGCACACCGAAGCCGCCGCGCTTTATGCCGATCCGGTCTCGCACTGGGTCACGGCGCTTAAATACGGCCACGATCTGACTTATGCCAGGCTGTTGGCCGAAGCCATGCGACCGGGTCTGAGGGCATTGCTGGCCAGACAGCCTGAAGCGCAGGTGCTGGCCGTGCCCCTGCACCGGCAGCGCCTGCGCCAGCGCGGTTTCAATCAGGCGCACGAAATCACGCGGCAGCTGGCACGGCTGGAAGGCACAGCCCTGGCCCCGAACCGGCTTCACCGCCACAAGCACACCGCGCGCCAGACCACACTCAGCAAGGCCCAACGGGCTCACAACGTGCGCGGTGCATTTTCGTGTCAGGGCGGCGACTGGCCAGCCAGCATTATTCTGGTGGATGATGTCATGACCACCGGCAACACCATGCGCCAATGCGCGCAGACCTTGATCAAGGCCGGGGTCAATACGGTACAGGCGCTGGTGTTTGCCCGTGCCTAGGGAAGCGCTGATTGAATCTGGATATTTCAGGTATGAGAAGCAAGTTCATGATTCGATCAGCGCTTCCCTAGACAGGGCCGGCGGCATACACATCGAAGCGGCTGGCCTTGCCGGTGACTTGCGAGGTGGGCCGCCGTCCTGCCAGCGGTTCGGCCAGGCGCGGGCGTTTGACCACCACTTTGCCGACCGGTTGTGTCAGGGCGGTGCGGAGCATGGCATCGGCATCGTCCTGACCCGCACCCAGCAAATGGTGCAGCAGTTGCATGTCCTTTTTGACCTTGGCGCTTTTTTGCCGCGGGGGAAACATGGGGTCCAGGTAAATCACATCTGCCGGTTCACTCAACGGGCACAGGCCAGTGAAATCGCCCTGAAGCAGACGTAAGCGCGAAGCCGTTTCGGCCAACGCGGGCTCGGCGGCGGCCCGTTGCACACCATCACTGAGCAAGGCAAAGACCACCGGGTGTCGCTCGCAGGCAATGACCTGCGCGCCAGCCAGGGCCAGCAACCAGGCATCACGGCCCAGGCCGGCGGTGGCATCTGTCACTTGCAACGGCCCATGACCGGGTTTGTGGCGCCCAAACACGGCTTTGACCAACTGTTCACCCCGCACATGGCCAGCGGCCCGGTGGCGCCAGGCAGGACTGTTGAAGTCCACCGCCAACACCTGACCGCTCTTCTGATCCAGCAGGCTTAAGGCCCCGTTTTTCAGGCACAAATCCAGTTCGTGGGCACCTGTCTCAGTGCTGTCTGTCCCGACGTCGGAGTAAAAAAAAGGGCGCAGATCGTCAGGATCCACACCCAGGGTTTTCAGCCGGTGAGCCACCTCGGCAGCAAAAGCCATGGCTGGCTCAGCGTTTGTCCAGCGGCACGTAATCGCGGGGTTTGGGGCCAATGTAAACCTGACGTGGTCGGCCAATGCGCGTGTCTGGTGTGTCGTACTGCTCCAGCCACTGGGAAACCCAGCCTACCGTGCGGGCAATGGCAAACATGACCGTAAACATGTTTCTGGGGATGCCCAGCGCTTTGTAGATGATGCCCGAATAGAAGTCGACGTTGGGGTACAGCTTGCGGGACACGAAGTAGTCGTCCTGCAGGGCAATTTCTTCCAGCTTCATGGCCAGATCCAGCTGCGGATCGTCAATGCCCAGCTCATTCAGCACTTCATGACAGGCCTTGCGAATGATGGTGGCGCGCGGATCAAAATTCTTGTACACGCGGTGACCAAATCCCATCAGGCGGAACGGGTCGTTTTTGTCCTTGGCCTTGGCGATGTACTTGTCAATGTTGCTGACATCACCGATTTCATCCAGCATGTTCAGCACGGCTTCATTGGCGCCGCCATGCGCCGGCCCCCACAATGCCGCAATGCCGGCCGACACGCAGGCAAAGGGATTGGCGCCGGTGGAACCCACCAGACGCACGGTGGAGGTGGATGCGTTCTGTTCGTGATCCGCGTGCAGGATAAACAGCAAATCCAGGGCCTTGGCCGCCACCGGGTTTGGCGTGTAAGGTTCTGCTGGCACGGCATACATCATGTGCAGCAGGCGCTCGGTGAAATTCAGGCTGTTCTTGGGGTAAATAAACGGTTGGCCAACGGAGTTCTTGTACACCGCCGCGGCCAGTGTGGGCATCTTGGCAATCAGGCGAATGGCGGCCAGGCGACGGTGCTCGGGGTCTTCAATATCCATCCAGTCGTGGTAGAACGCCGCCAGCGAACCCACCGTGCCCACCATCATGGCCATGGGGTGCGCGTCATACTGAAAGCCCTTCATGAGCGCGCGCATTTTTTCGTGGATCATGGTGTGGTAGGTGATTTCCTGATCGAATTTTTCGTATTGCTCAGGGTTGGGCAGTTCGCCATTCATCAACAGGTAGGCCACTTCCATAAAGTTGCTGTTTTCAGCCAGCTGTTCAATGGGGTAGCCACGATACAACAGCACGCCTTTGTTGCCGTCAATGAAGGTGATGGCACTTTTGCAGGCAGCGGTGGCGGCAAAACCCGAATCGTAAGTGAAATAGCCGGTGTCCCGGTGCAAGGTCTTGAGGTCGAAAGTGGGTGGCCCCATGGTGCCTTCAATAATGGGCAATTCGGCCGTTTTGCCTTCCGGCACAGTCAGTTTGACGTGTTTATCACTCATGCAAATTCTCCTGGGTTATTCGGGGTGCCGTGATCGATAACGTGATCGATAACGTGATCGATGAGATGAAATGGCCGCAGCGGTGGTTGTCTTCCCCTTGATCCGTCTGCCAGCGCCTACGGCACAATACTGTGGCGTATTGTCATGGCGTTTATTTTACCTTGGGAAGCAACCGATTGAAACTGCCGTTTGAAAAAACCGCCAGCGAGCTTGAGCCCGGTCATGTCACCGACCTGAATAGTCCCGTTTATTTTTCACGCAAGCACAAAAAAGCCCGCGAAAAGCGGGCTTCAGGTTGCTGACAAACCCCGGTATTTTTGCCGGGGTTTGTTATTTCAGGCGTTTGCAGGAGTAGGTGTAGCTGGTTGCCTGGAAATGGTGACTGGGTGATAAAGAATGCCCAGAATGTCAGAAATCCGCCTCATTAGGCTTATATAAAGGCCCCAAAAGGCATTAAAACGCGCCAGTAATCGTGCGATCTTCTTCATGTTTTGGCAGGCTGCGGCCAGCAGGCACTGGGCCTGCACTCTGGACAAACCGCGAAAACGGGCATACCGATGTCCATGCAGCTGCTTGGCATCAGCAAAACTCCGTTCCACCGTTTCTCGCCTTCGCTCATACACCTGCTTGCCCCAGTCAGTCAGCCGGTTCTGGTTGATGCGTTCCCTATCCGCTTCCCAAACATGCCGGATAACGACCTTCTGGTGATTGCGGCTGTGGGTGCATTGCTCAAGCAAGGGGCAATGGCGGCATTGAGCGGGGCTGGATTTGTATTCCCGGTAACCAAGTCGGTTAGTGGTGCTGTAGACCAGCCACTGGCCTTGGGGACATCGGTAGGCATCCCGTTGGGCATCGTAGTGAAAATGCCGTCGTTTTAGGCGACCCTTGGGGCCATGGGGGCGTTTATAACCCACCACACCAGCAATGCCTCGTTGAACCAGACCATGACATACCGCTGCCGTGTTATAACCGGCATCCAGTCCAACCACTGAGGGCTTGAAGCCAAAACGCTGGCATTGCCTGTCCACACGCTCCAGATAAGGCCGCGCATCGTTAATGTTGCCCGGCGTGACGTGAGTGTCAGTGATCAACCCGTGCCGGCCATCCACCGTGCGGTGGTCCAGATAGAAAAAACCTTCCGGCTTCTGATCCCTCACCATATAGCCGGCATCCGGGTCCGTTTCGCTGATCTTGGTTACTTTGGTCTTGGGTTGCGCAGGACATGCCTTGAGTGGTGGCTTGCCATGGCGCTGGCGATCTTCCTTGATGGCTATTTCCAACTCGGCCAGGTACTCCATCGGTTGGACCGCTACTTCATGCACCTGATGGCGACGTTTGTTGGCATTGGCCTTCAGGTGGGTGCTGTCGGTAAACAGAGCCTCGCCACCAATCAGGCCGTGTGCTATTGCCTGTTCCACTATGCGGTCAAAGATAACCTGTTCAATGCCACTGCCATCAAACCGGCGACGCCGGTTCTGGCTGAAAGTAGAAGCATCAATCACTTTCTCTGTCAGGCTCATATCAAGAAACCACCGATAGGCCACGTTGACCTGGATCTCACGCACAAGCTGCCGTTCACTGCGGATACCGAACAGGTAACCGATAAAAAGCATCTTGAAAAATCGCACCGGGTCAACCGCTGGTCGGCCGTTGTTCTCGCAGTACAAATGTCGGACTTCATCGTAGATAAAAGAAAAATCGATGTATTGATCAATTTTGCGTAACAGGTGATCGCGTGGAACCAATTCTTCCAAGGTCACCATTTCCAGTTGATACTGGTGGCAGGAGGGCTTTTTTATCATGAACCTATTATAAAAAAATCCCCGCCAGAGCGGGGACTTTGTCAGCAGTCTGAGGCACCTTAACGGTGCCTTTTTTGTTCTCTGAATGAGGAGTTCCCGGCCTTACTTGCCGCAAGGCAGGCTGGCAAAATATGCCGCCAGGTTTTCGGCATCGGCATCGGTCAGGCCCGCAGCCATGGGTGACATGGTCGGGTCTTTGCGTGTGCCATCACGGAAGGCTTTGATTTGCTTCGCCAGGTAGGCTTCTTTTTGACCGGCCAGGTTTGGCCACATCGGGTTGGCGCTGACACCATTGGGGCCATGGCAACCGGCACAGACGGCGGCTTTGGCTTTACCGGCGGCGGCATCGCCGGCCAATGCGGCAGTACTGAAACTGGCTGCCACCAGCGCGGTGGCAAGGATAATCTTTTTCATGTTCTAAGCTCTCGTCGGAATATTAGGGATTCCTAATATAGCATGTTGGTGGTGCTTTTTCAAGTTCAGAGAAGCCATCAAGCCGACTGTGCGGACTTTTTCAGGCGTAAACAGGGTGGTTGCTGTGACGGGAC
>WGBZ01000283.1 GCA_015494035.1 Lysobacterales bacterium
AAAATGGCGTCAATCTCGGCCGACACGGGGCGCGAACCTGGCTGGTGATAGCGGTGTAATACGCTCAGGTCATGATTGCCCAGTACGCTCTGGCAAACGCCCTGATGGGCCATCACCCAGCGCAGCACATGCACGGACTGGCCGCCCCGATTGATGAGATCGCCGGTAAAATAAAGCCGGTCGCGCCGGGGATCAAAAGCCAGTTTTTTCACAAGCGCCATCAAGGCATCAAAGCAACCTTGCACGTCCCCGATCACGTAGGCGCTCATGGGGTCGATTCCACCGGCACGGCTTCTGGCCGGGCTTTCGTGGCACGTTCACGCAAAGACAAAAGCAGTGCAATGACCATGGACAAAATCACGTAAATAAGAAAGAAATACAGCCCGGCCTGCAGTTGCGCATCAGTGCTGCCCTTTTCACGCAGCGAAAACCAGGTAACAATGATGGCCACCACGAACACATCCAGCATGGACCATTTGCCCAAATGCAGCATCAGGCGATGCAGTTTCTGCAAGAAGGGATGGTCGGCTGCGTCGCGCACAGCCAGCAAGCGGGCCATGAGGCCGGTTTTGAGCACCGGCACCACCACCGTAAACAGCAGAATCAACGCGGCAATACCGGCCTGTCCCTGCTGCCAGAGTTTCGCCAGCGCGCCGAGAATGCTTTTGGATTCATATTGAAAGACCGTGTGACCCAACACGGGAAAATCCTTGTAGGCCACCAGCGAAAACACCGGCATCAGCAGGCCGGAAAACAGGGCAATGAGCGACAGGCCCAGCAGTGTCAGCAACAGCCAGCGGGCCGGGTGCATGGCATAAAGTACCAGTGTCAGCAACACCAGCGCCAGAAAGATGGTGGCATAGCGGGTGGCGGACTGGCGCAGCTTCTGACTGCTGTCGCGCCAGGTCGCCAATTCGTCCATGGCCTCGCTGTAACCGTCATACCAGCTGAAAGTAATCGTTTCGAGCACTTTTTTGCTTTTCAGGCTGATTTTTTCCATGACCTCCAGCCGTCGGGTCAGGGTTTCTGCGGCCCGTGCCGCACCGACGGCGGCTGTCCAGGCCTGCCAGGCAGCGAGCACACCGCCGGTCAGGAGCATCAGTGCCATAAGCCAGGGAACCAAGCCCTTCATGTTATCGCCCTGCGCGGTGGCCAACACACAGGCAATACATTGCCAGTACGGTGCACCTCGGAAGCACGGCGCTGAGGCAGATTGCCAGGCAACGGTGAAGCGGGTTTCCTCATGGAATCAACTCGGGTGTCTGCTTTTCATCGGTTTCGGCGCTTTTAACGGGTTCGGCCGCTTCCTCTTTTTGATTGCCCTCGGCCACTTTGTCAGGCGACGGACTGGCTGGCCCGGCGGTGGCCGGGGCTGTCGCGTCTTGGGCTGCTCCCTTTCCAGGCACGGCCTGTGTCCGGGGAGCCGGTTCAGCATCCGGTTGCCGGTAATCCAGCGGCAGGTCCTCGGGTCGTGCCTTGTCAACGTCAATCAGTTCAATGTCCGGATTGTCCCACGGGCCGGTGACGTGATAGACAAACTTGCCGGATTTTTTCAGAGAATCATGCAACACGCCCTGCATAAAGAAGCCCGCCGCGGCCCCGGCCGGGCCACCGGCGATGGCGCCCAGGGTGGGCAGTATCTGGCCCACTTTGGGCACCACGGTCAGGGTCTGGTCGTATGTCTGCCGGACCAGGTCCATGCTGCCTTTGACGCGAATCCTGGCGCCGCTATAGAGCACTTCAAAATCATCGGTCCAGGCCTGGCCATTACGCAGTGTGAAGTGGCCGGTCATGGCTTCAAAACGCAATCCCTGACTGAGCACATCGGCAAAATCCAGAATCAGCCGCCGTGGCAGATTGGTGAGGTTCAACAAGCCGAAAACCCGGCCGATGCCCGGTTTGGCGTCGGTGACTTCTCCCGGCCCGATGCTTACGGTCAAATCGCCACTGAGTCGATCAAAGGAAAATTGCGCCGGCGATCCCGGCCAGACGGTGTTCATTTCAATAACTGTCTGGCCACCCCTGATGGGAGAGTCATAGCCAATGGACTGCAGGAATTTCCCCAGATTATCCGACACCATCACCACGTGAAAGCGGGACTCACCCAGCAAAGGCACGCCATCGACAACATCGGCGGAGCCATCAGCCGGTTGCCGCACCCAGTCACCGGTGGCATTGAGTGTGATCCAGTGGTTGCGGGATTCGAACTTCTCCACCTTCATGCCACCCACCACCGGCCGGGCCTCCAGTCGCATTTCCCCCAACGGGATGCCCTGATAGGTAAAGTCTTGCACCCACACGTGCAAGGCAGGCAGGTCAAAACCGGTGGCCGCGGGGACTTCAAAAGTGGGCGCTAAATGGGTGACTTCCGGCCACACGAGTTTTTTTAGCTGCACCACAATGCCGCGCTGCCTGGCATCATCGGCCACCAGCACCTCGCCCTCAATCTCCGGCCCATGCAGCGAAATGCGCCACGCGTCAGCCTCACGAACTACGCGCACATCCACGTCGGTCAACAGGCGCGACATGAACAGGCCTCGCCGGATGTGAAACCGGTATTCACCCTCAGGCAGTTTGAACAGGCTTTTTTCGCCACTGCGCCGGGCCAGCACGGCCAGCCAGCCGTCCAGATCCAACGTCTCAATTTCGCCCCCGATAGGCACATCCGGTGGTACCTGCTGGCCAAACTGCAGGCGCTCAATGGCCAGTTGCGCGGTCTTCGCCAGCCAGCGCACCCGCGCGGTGAAGACATCTGAATAACTCACTTCCCAGGGCTGTTCGCTGCACGGGTGGTCGCAGTCAAAACGCACTGGGGCCTTACTGGGCGCCCGCTTGAACAGCGGCAGGGGCAGATTGATTTTCACCCCCACCAGGTCGCTTTCACCACTGAAGTGCAAGCCGGCGGTGTGAACGGCGGTGGCCGATTCTTTCGCCATCGGCGCAGACCCCGCTCCCCCATTCTCTGATGTGTGCTGGGTGGCGCTGGTCAGGTTAAACCGCCAGTGTGAAGTGCCTTCCAGTGGCAGCTCGTGCCCGAGTTTTTGTTCCAGCGTGGCGACGGTGAGCGGCCCTTGCATGAGCAGGTCAACCACTGGTAGCTGCTTTTCCGGCAACTGCACGGTGCCGGACAAAACCACCGGATTTTGCAGGAATTCCCCGGCAATATCGTCCAGTTTGAGAAGCAAACCCTGCAAGGCGATATCACCGCGCAAGGACTCAAGACTGAAATCATTGAGGCTGAAGGCCACGTTGCGCAAGTGGATGGCACCAAAAGGCCGGACGGGTTTCTTGGGTCCGGGTTTGAGTGAGAGATCCAGCTTCAAATCCACGTCGCTGCGGCCACGCATGCGGATGTCTTCCTGCAGCAAAGGCAATTTGCGACCCAGTTCGCTGGCACGCAGAAAGTTGATCAGGTAGTTATCCCGACCGGTGGCGGCCAGCGTGATTTTCAATTGACCTAGTTTGAAATTCGGGATTTCGGCTTGCCCGTGGGTGATGATCGCGCCCATGGTTTTTGCCTGCCTGACCTGTGCCTGCATGCTTCGGTTCAGAAACGTCACGGTGGCGTCCACATCGCGCAATTTGGGCCAGTCCGGTTCGTACTGCAAGACCACATCGCGGGCCTCTGCCTGCGCCAGAAACTTGCCGGAGCGGTCTGCGAAGGGGTAACGGCGGGTATCGCCCAGGTAGGCGATGCCACCCGCCGGAATGCTGCCGCCCTGAAGGGCATTGTCCAGCCAGTTGATGAGTTTTTCCTTCCAGATGCCCGCAGGCCAGTATTTGTACAGTTGACGTACTTTCACCTGCCGCAGTTGGCTGGCCAGATTCACGTGCAGGCTCTCGCCCTGCACTACTCGCGCCATGCTCTCCAGTTCAAAATCCGTGCAGTCACACCACAGGTGTGGAAGACGCACATCCGGGTTTTCGGCCTGCAGGTCGGTGCTGAGAACCATCACCAGGTGCTGCCACTTCACAGGTCGACGCAACAGGCGTTCGATGGCCAGACGGCCATTGTCACTGTCAATCAGTAGCCGCAGTTCATTTCCCTGCAGGCGCACCTGACCGGCCAGGTTTTCGGCCTGGAAAAACGGCGTTTTGGCACGAATTTTCTCAAAAGCAAAAGCAGCCGATACGGGCCGACGCAGTGTGAGATCGTGAACGATGGACACATCGCGCAATACGCCAGTGATCTGCCATTCGTTCCCGGGCAGGCCCGGCAAGCCAAACATCACCAGCAGGTTATGCAGCATGGCAATGTCCAGTACGTCCGCCTGCAGGCGCAGGCGGTCATTTTCACGCCTGATTAGCAGGTTAACCTGATCCTGCTCAAGGTCTCGGCTTTTGAGGTTCTGAATGCGCAGGCGGGCCTGCCAATGTTTGCCATCCGGGTCGCCACTGAAGTCCATGCGCAGGTGCCCTGACAGGGAATGGTCGCCAGTGGTCGCCTGTGGGGATTCATCCGGGCTCAAACGCGCCAGCATAAAGCCTTCTACCAGGCGTCCGTGGCGGGTGGTGAACCAGAATTTGCCGTCCACCTGGCTGGCTGGCCAATGTAGTTGAGGGTTCAGGTCCTTCAAGGCGGCCAGTCGGAAATCTTCCACGTCCACGTACCAGCGGGCGTCCTTGAGCACTTGTCGACGTTTGTCGGCAACCGCCATCAACCTGGCCTGTTTGACCAGCTCCGGACTGGAAACGGTTAACTGTATGGCACGCTGGTTTTTGTCCTGCTGCACCTGCAAGGCCGTTTGCAACGGGCGTTTCAGGATGTGGCTGAATTTTTCCTGCCACTGGGGGCTGAGTTTGAAGGCCAGGTTTTCAATCAGCAAAGAGCCGCTGGACATAAGCTGTTCAAGGATGCGTGGCGAAACCGGCTGGGCATCGGGTTTTTGCTCGTCTCCGGGGGCCGGGGTCTTTCCGGCTAACTCCATGGCCGCGCTATTCACCACCAGTTCCAGGCCGTTGGAACCGCCCGGCCACAGATATTTGTAAATATTGATCTTGAGTTTGGCCCGATCAATGGTGACTGAACTTTTACCACTAATGGACAGGTTGCTGATGTCAAATTCCGGCCCGGTGCCGCGCCAGCGACCCTCAAGCTGACCGATCTTGACCTGACGGTTCCATTGGCTGGACAAAAACTGTTCCAGCGGACGTTGATACAGCCCGGTAAAAGGCAGCAAAACGGTAATCAGTCCAACCACCACGCCGAACAGCAGCAGGCCGATGGCCAGGTACTTGCGCACCCGGTGCCACAGGGAAATCCGCCAATGGTGAGACTTTTCCGGCATTGATCAGGTCAGAACCACGTCAAACTGTTCCCGATTGTAGGCCTCTTCCGGCTGGAAGCGAATGCGTTTGCCCAGATTTTCTTCCAGTTCCTGCAGTCCCAGGTGCTGTTCATCGATGATGTGGTCTATCAATTCGGGGTTGGCCAGCACCAATACATTACCGGTTTTGAACTGGCGCACGGCCCGGGTGATTTCACGAAACAGTTCAAAAGCCAGGCTTTCGACAGTTTTAACATAACCCCGACCGGTGCATTCCGGGCACGGTTCGCACAGCAGCTTTTGCAGGCATTCGGTGGTGCGTTTGCGCGTCATTTCCACCAGCCCAAGCTCGGTGATGCCGGAGATACTGGTTTTAACCGGGTCTTGATCCAGGCAGTGCTGCAAGGTGTTCAGTACCTGCTGGCGGTGGTTTTCGTCCTGCATGTCGATAAAATCGAGGATAATGATGCCGCCGATATTTCGCAGGCGAATTTGCCGCGCAATGCAGTGTGCCGCTTCCAGGTTGGTGCGAAAAATGGTGTCTTCCAGGTTCCGGTGGCCCACAAAGCGGCCGGTATTGACGTCAATGGTGGTCATGGCCTCGTTCTGGTCAATCACCAGATTACCACCGGATTTCAGGGGCACAAAACGCCGCAGGGCCTTGCTGATTTCTTCCTCGATATTGAAAAAATCGAAAATCGGCCGGTCGCCTTCGTACAGCACCAGTTCTCCGGCCCATTGGGGCACAAATTCTGTCAGAAAAGCCTGTATTTCCTTGTGGATCTCCGGGGAATCCACCCGCACCTGTCGCACCTCATGCGTCAGGTTGTCGCGCATGGCGCGCAAGGGCAAGGACAAGCCCTGGTAGATGCGCTGCGGAGCGCGGGCAGAAGGGATGCTTTGACGTGCCTTCTCCCACAAACGCACCAAAAAATCGAAATCCCGCTGCAGACTGTGCCGGTCAACGCCTTCGGCGTTGGTGCGGGCAATGATGCCGTATTGGGGAAAATTGGCGCCCAGCTCATCCAGAATGGCCTGCAGGCGTTCCCGTTCGGCTTCATCGGTGATGCGTGCTGAAAGCGCGCGCGTGCCGGGTTCCTGTGGCAAAAGCACCAGGTAGCGACTGGGAATACTGATCTGACAGGTCACCCGCGCGCCCTTGCTGCCAATGGCATCCTTATAGACCTGCACCAACAGTTGCTGGCCTTCGTGCACGACACTGGCAATGTTCGGGTAAGACGGGGCGGGTCGCGAAGCAGAAGCAGAATCAACCCCGGGCGATTCAGGCGATGAAGTATCGTCAGGCCATGCAGAATAACTCCTGGATTGGTTGCCTGAATCGTTAACCGGCTTGCTACTGGAGGCGCTACTGTGCGCAGCCTCTTTTCCGCCGTTCGCCGACGAATCCGGTTTCTCCAGGGAGCAAATATCGGTGACGTGCATAAACGCCGAACGTTCCAGGCCAATATTGATGAAGGCCGCTTGCAGGCCGGGCACCACCCGTTCAATACGGCCCATGAAAATCTGCCCGACCATGGAGGTGCAACTGTGCCGGTCATGCATGACTTCCTGCAGCATGCCATTATCCACCAGCGCCACGCGCGTTTCATTGGGGGTGGCATTGATGAGGATTTCTTCCGTCATGGCCAGGGTTCCTTAGGGAAGCTCTGATTGAATCTGGACGAAGCAGGTTATGCCGGAAATGTTCGAGAACAAGGCGAAGTTCGCAGCAAATAGCAGGCTATTGGCAAGGACTTCAACGCAGTTATCGGACATTTCAGGCGTGAAAAGCGAGTTCATGATTCGATTAGAGTTTCCTTAGTGAGTAACGGCTTTGGCCATTGTAACAAACCCGCACCCGAAGGCAGTGACTCAGGCACTGCCGGTTTGGCTGTGTTGCGAGGAATTAAAGGGCATTACGCCCACGTTTTTCAGCAAGGCCAGGGTCTCGAACAACGGCAGGCCCATAATGCCGGAAAAACTGCCGTCAATGCGTGGCACAAAAGCCGCGGCATAACCCTGAATGGCGTAAGCACCGGCTTTGTCCAGCGGTTCGCCAGTAGCCACGTAGGCGCGGATTTCGGCCTCACTCAGTGACCGGAAATGGACTTCGCTGGTGGACACCGCCTGCTGCCACCGGTGCTGATGCCACACGGCCACGGCGGTGGTCACCTGGTGTGTTCTGCCCGACAGGGCCTGCAACATGGCACAGGCCTCTTCCGTATCCCGAGGCTGGCCCAGCAAGGCGCCGTCCAGCACCACGATGGTGTCAGAACCCAGCACTGGTAAATCGATCAGGGATGGAATCACCGATAAATTATTGGTATTTCCGGTGTTTTCGAACGCATCGACGATAGCAGCGGCCTTGCCCTTGGCCAGGCGCAGGGAATACGCCACCGGGTCTTCTTGTTTCAATGGACTTTCATCAATAGCGGCTGGTCGGCAGGCAGGCTCGATGCCCACCTGTCGGAGCAACTGTGCTCGGCGCGGCGAGGCCGAAGCCAAAATCACCTGCGGGGCTGAGGTTTTGCTGCCACTTTCTTTTTGCGTGCGGCCTTGTTCTGGCATGGGGTCAGTAGTGTTCATGGGCAGGCGTCCAATTCGGAAAATGGCAGTGTTTGATTTGGCTATTACCTATTCGCGGTGATAGGGATGGTTATTGCGCAGGCTCCAGACCCGGTAGAGCTGTTCAGCCACTATCACCCGAACCAGCGGATGGGGGAAGGTCAGCGCACTCAGTGACCAGGTTTCATGGGCCTGTTGTTTTATATCCGGGGCCAGCCCGTCAGCACCACCAATGACCAGATCGAGGTCTTGGCCATCCATGTCCCAGCGGTCAAATTTGTCCGCCAGTTGCCGTGTGGTATGGGTTTTTCCCCGTTCATCCAGTACCACCAGCCGATTGCCCGGCCTGAGCGCCTGACGAATGGCTTCAGCCTCCTTGTGCATGGCCTTGTCTGCCGTGATGGAACGGCTCCGGATCACCGGCGGGATTTCCACCAGTTCAATGCGGTGGCCAGCCGGCATTCGCCTGACATATTCATTAAACCCGGCCGCAACCCAGGCGGGCATTTTATGGCCAACACTGATGAGTCGGGTTTTCATGCGCCAGCGCGGCATTCCCTGGCCGGTTTGCCAATGGTGCAAGCCATGGCTTTATCGCAATGCTGCATGTGGCATACAGCCAGTGAGCTATTCCGCACGCTAAGTCGTTTTGTTTGAGGCGTTCTCTATGGCACCGTCCCTGCCTTCAGCCTCATCGCTGTCAATACCCCACAAGCCTTCCAGGTTGTAAAAGCCCCGTGCTTCGGGTGACATCACGTGCAGAACCACGTCACCCAGATCCACCACCACCCACTCGGAAACGCCTTCGCCTTCGTGCCCCAGCACGTCAAAGCCCGCCTGACGGGTTTTGCCCATGGCGGTTTCGGCAATGGTTTTCAGGTGTCGATTGGATGTTCCGGTGCAGATGGCCAGGTGGTCGGTCACCGAGGTCAGGTGCGACACATCCAGCGTTGTGATGTCTTTGGCTTTGGCGTCTTGCAGCGCGTCAATGACAACGGCCAGCAGTTGGGTGGACGGGTTTTGAGGCTTGTCCGGATTTTTTTTGTTTTCCACGCATTCTCCTAAAGATGAAAGAAACGGCGATGCCGTGGTAACCATTTTAGCGTGCCCATGCGCCAGAGGGAAGCCCGCTATGCCCTGCTCTGCCGCCGTAGTCTGCCTTGGCCTGCCACGGTCCGCCTTGGTGTCGGCCGTCAGTCGCGGTACAAT
>WGBZ01000284.1 GCA_015494035.1 Lysobacterales bacterium
AAAAGGCAGGCCGCGATGCGCTGTCCGCCAGACTGCGTTATCAACTCTTGCTGTAGAATGACTACAGCGGCGAGTTGATGCCTTGCTGGCAAACAGCGCATCACGGCTGAGCATTGCCTATATTGATGCCAGGTTAATAATTGCAATAACCTCATACTGGAAAATATTCCCATGAAAGCACAACACCATACGACGACAGCCTTGACCTTACTTTCTTTTGCCCTGTTATGGCTCGCTGGGCCGGTTCAGGCTACCTCTGATTTGTGGAGTGAGCCGACGCGCCTGACGCACGTGGGGCCAGACCTGAACCGCAATTACGATGCCCGCGAGGCCAGTGTGGCGCACAACAGCATCAACAATGAACTACTGGTGGTCTGGGAAGGCACCGATAACGTGGCAGGAGTGGCCATTGACGAGGCGGAAATCTATGGTCAGCGCGTCAACCCGCAGACCCATGCCCCCATTGGGCCAAAATTCCGAATTAGTTTTATGGGTCCGGCCGGAGACGCCCGCTTTGATGCGCGCAACCCAGATGTGGCTTATAACGCCGCCACCAACGAATACCTGGTGGTCTGGTATGGCGACCACAATCAGAATGGACTGGTGGAAGGTGAATTCGAGATTTTTGGTCAACGCATCAATGCCGCCACTGGCGATCTGATTGGCACGGCTTTCCGCATTTCAGACATGGGGCCCACGGGCAACCGGTCTTACGACGCCATTGATCCGGTCGTGGCCTGGAATTCGGTGGACAACAATTTTCTGGTGGTGTGGCGCGGGGAAGACGGCACGGCAGGCACGCCAGTGGGGGAATTTGAAATCTATGCCCAACTGCTGAACGGTTCCAATCCTGCCCAGCAACTCGGGGTGAATGACCGGCGTATTTCAGACATGGGCCCCAATGGCAGTGTGAATTTCGACGCCTATTCGCCCAAAGTGGTATATAACGCGACCGCTAATGAATTCCTGGTGGTCTGGTATGGCGATGACAATGTTAATGGCCGGGTGAGCGGAGAATTTGAAATCTATGGGCAACGTCTGGCTGGCAGTACAGGAGCGGAAGTTGGCGCCAATGACTTTCCCATCAGCGAAACAGGGCCCAACGGAAACAACCTGTACCTGGCCCAATATCCCGATGTGGCCTGGAATGCCGATCGCAATGAATACCTGGTGGTCTGGTCGGCCAACAGCACGGTGGCCACGCTGACATCCAGTGAGTTCGAAATTTACGCACAGCGCCTGGCTGTCGATGGAAGCCAGATTGGTCGCGACGATTTTCGCATCAGTTACATGGGCCCTGATGGCAGTAGCAGTTTCGATGCCTTTCGCCCCCACGTGGCTTATCACCGGGCAGGCAAGCAATACGTGGTGGCCTGGCGGGGCGATCACGACACCGATGGCGAGTTCGAGATATGGGCCCAGCGCCTGGATGGCCGCAGTGCTGTCCATTTGGGGCAGGTTGCTACCCGCCTGAGCCACGCCGGGCCGGATGGCAACCTGCTTTTTGATGCCCGCCGGGTGAATCTGGTGGAAAACACCACAGACGGCACCGTGGTGGCGGTGTGGGAACAGGAAGACAACAGCGCCACCCAGGCCGAAGGCGAGTTTGAGGTTTTTTCCACCAGCCTGGCGGCCAACGAATTCGTGCTCAATAACGGTGTGACCGGTTCCTGGTACGACCCGGCCCACGATGGCGAAGGCTGGATGATCGAGCGATTGGCTGGGGATCGGGTGTTGGCTGTCTGGTACACCTACCGCCCGGAGGCGCCGATTCAGGCGTGGATGGTGGGCACCGGTCACGTGGTCAACAATCGCGTGGTGTTGGATGCCGTGCAGATCACCTCCGGTGGTGTCTTCGGTCCCGCATTTGATCCGGCGGCCGTACAGCGCCTTGACTGGGGTGGCTATGCCATTGAATTTGATGACTGCACCACCGCTCAAGCCAGTTACGCCAGCGTGCGGCCTGGATTCGGCGCTGGCTACCTGGGTGGCGTGCGTCGCATCACCAACGTGGACGGACTCGACTGCCAGAGTCCTGCACCTTCCGGTGATCCCCTAAGCGGCATAACCGGCCCTTGGTACGACCCCAGCCACGACGGTGAAGGCTGGGTGTTGGAATACCTGGGCAACAACACCTTGTTGATGGCCTGGTTTTCCTACGACACACAAGGCAATCAGCGCTGGTTCCTGGGCGTGGGTACAGGCAGCAATAACGTGTTCACCTTTTCAGATGTACAAACCACCAGCGGCACGGTCTTTGGCCCGGCATTCAATCCAGCCGCGGTTCAACGACAGCCGTGGGGGACGGTCACCATTACGGTTAATAGCTGCACCAGCCTGACGGTGGACTATCAGGGACCAGCCGCTTTTGGCAGCGGCCAACTGCAGGCCGTTCCCATTGTCGGGGTGGCCGGACTGGATTGCAGCCTATAACAATGGTTGTAAATATAATTGCAATCTCGTTGCAGAAAGGCTAGGGTGATCCTGCTCACTTCAGATAAACTGAAGGTGGCTGGAAAGGCCCGAATTTACACCCGGACTCCTTGCCTGAAAACTCACAGGACACTGAAGGAACAATGAGTCAAGTCAACGCCCAGAAGGGTAACACAACCGAAGAAAGCTCAACAGGCAAAATCAATCGCCTGCTGAGCTTTGTGGCATGGCGTATTTTTCGCCCGTTGGCCATCATTTTTCTCCGCCACAACTTGCCTTTTAAAACGGCCGCTACGTGGTTGAAACAGGCCTACGTGGATGTGGCCAGCAACAAGCCCGAATTCAGTATCGACGGCAAAAAACAGACCAAGTCCCGCATTGCGGTGATCACCGGGCTGACCCGGGTGGAAGTGGATCGTATCCTCAAGTTGAAGGAGCCACTCAAGGCCACGGAGCAAAAATGGAACCGCGCCACGCGCGTGCTCAGTGGCTGGGCCAGTGACCCGGAATTTATGGACAGCCAGGAGCGGCCTCTGGACATCCCGGTCAAGGGGGAACGGTCATTCGCCACACTGGTGGAACGCTATTCCGGTGGCACGACCCTCAATTCTGTACTGGATGAAGCGGTGCAGGCTGGCGCCGTGCAACGCCTGGACAATGGCCTCTTGCACCTGATCACGCCGGATCTCTTTGGCCGCGCTGACAAGAAACTGCTCAGTGACCTGGAAGTGATCGGCATCACTGCCGGCGATCTGCTCAATACCATCGAGCACGATACCCAGCCCGATCAGGAGGATATCTGGCTATTGCGTTTGATTATTCAACGCGATGTGCCAATGGACAAGCTGCCAGAACTGAAGCAGTTGATACACGAGGAAACCAGCCATTTTCTGCGTGGTCTTGACAAAAAACTCACGCGCAGTGTGAAAGAATACCAAAACCTGACAGCAGACGACGGGGAACCACCGCCCAAAATCAAACGCGTGGGCCTGGGCGCCTACTATTACCAGGACAACGAAGATTGGAGTCAATCATGAACAGAGTATCTGCCTATTTAATGCTTCTGGCCGGGTGGTTTGCCATCAGCCAGCTGGCTTCTGCTCAGGTGGTTTTTAATGACATCCGGGGGCTTGATGTGGATGACAACACCGTTATTACCCTGGATGATCAGCTCATCACGCCGCCCCAGCTACAGGAGATCATCGGCCTGGGTTATAAGGGCCGTTTTCGCGTGGCCAATGACGTCAACGCCACCGTTTCCACCGGCACCCTCACCGAGCTGCATCTCATTATTGACTATAAAGGCCCGGTGACGGCAACCAACCCATTGACGGTGATGGATCAGGGGGTGCTGGTCACCGGTGATACGGTGCTGGCAAATCTCACTGATCCTGCCACGTTACAAATAGGCGATGAAGTCAGCATCAGTGGCATTATTGCAGCCGATGGCACCTTACAGGCCGGGCGTTTGGAAAAAGAAAGCACACCCTTGAGTCAGTGGAAAATACGGGGTTACCTCACCGGCATCGATAACCCGCCTGGCACGGTGCAAATGGGGGCATTGACCATCGGCACCAGCGGCGTGAGCGTGGTGGACTGCCCAGCGTCTTTACTGGTGGGTCAGTTTGTGGAAATCACCGGCAGCCCCGATGTGAACTATCAGCCCGGTGGCACCTGGCAGACTGCCAGTCAGCTCAGCTGTCAGGCGCCGGATGTGGATCAGGACCCCGACGGCGATGTGCCGGCTCTGGTGGAAGGCATGGTGGAAGCCATTATTGATTTTTCCTCTTTCCGCATGAATGAACTGACCGTGGTTATCGACCCGAACACGCGTTTCGACAACGGCGAAGCCGAGCACGTGGACATTGGCACCCGACTGGAAGTGCAGGGCATACTGGACAGTGATAATGGCATTTTAACCGCGGGCATTATCCGCTTTCTGGATGTTCGCATCAAAGCCAAAGGGGTTGTGACTCCCGCAGCCATTGTTCCTGGGCAAAGCATCCAGTTGTTTGGCCTGGTATTCAAAATAACGCCACAAACGCGCGATGACGAAGGCATCCTGGCCAATGGCCTGACGGCTGACCGACAGGTGGAAGTGCGGGGCTTTGTCGATGATAATGGCACACTGTATGCCTTGCGGGTGAGGGATCGAGGCAACCCCAACCTCCAGCACAGCGACCTTCGCGGCCCAGTGACAATGGAGGCAAGCCCCATGCTGAATATTCAGGGGGTTAGCGTGGACACCACCAACAGTCAGTTCATGGTGGGTGATTTGCTGGTGACTGCTGCTGAATTTTTTGATCTGGTGCAGATAGGTTCACAAGTGGAAGTGGATGATGCAGCTTTCGACCCCGTTACCGGGCAGTTTTCCGGTGGATTGATCGAATTGCATGAAGTAGAAGAGGAAGACGTGCCCGACAGTGCGCCGGACGACCCTGTAAACAAGGGGGTCTCCACCAAGGAAATCATAGGCCTCGGTTTTACCGGTGGTCGCGGTGTGGCCACCGTCACGCGCACGGACAATATTATCTACCGGGCCTCTTTCGACTGAATTCGAGTGCCCTCCAGCGCTCACCGGAGTCACGCGCGTAACAGCCTGTGACATTCCGGCGTATGCTGGCGGTTTACTTTTGCTGTTGCCTTGGCATAATAGGGCGTAAATGGAGGAGAACAGTATGCCCGAACACAACAGCACGAAACACCACCCCGCCCGACCAGCAAACGAAACAGCCCCGGCAAGCAAAACCAGAAAGCCGTACATAAAACCCGACCTGGTTCCCTGTGGCGATGTGCGAGATGTGACCATGGGCGGATCACCGGGTGTTGGTGACAGTGGTAACGGGGCACTGGAAAAGCCGTTTGGCACCTGAACATGCCCGCGTTGCAGTTCACTATTCTCTCCCGGTCTGACCGGGATTTTTTGTTTTTGTCAATGATGGTTCCCTCATGGTGACGGCCCGGCACACCGCACATAAAATTGTGCATACCTACCGGGTGGCTGGTTTTCCGCTGGCCAGTGAATTTCCCGTGCTGGCACTGGCGCCCTTTGCCACGGACAGAACCGGCCCCTTGGCTGGCTCTGGCCGCACAGCCTCCGCAGGCACTGAAGCCGCGCTGGTGATTGAGCGCCTGCGCCCGCAGGACTGGCCACGGTTTGAGCACAAACCGGCCATCGGTGATGACAGTCAGCGCAGTGAAGGCAGCCGAGGTGATGGTCAAACCCGCTACTGCCAGAACGCAGCGCTGGGTCCGAGCCGGTATGACCTGCACGCCGCCTGGCCAGAACCGGACACCTGTTGGCTGTTTACCCGCCAGTGCCTGAATCCAGAAGAAGCTTCAGCCACTGAACCCTCGACTAAACGCCCGCCTGAATCATTGGTTGAATCCTTGGTTTCATCCCAGGCACGCGCGCACCGCTTCCTTATCAGTCCGCGCGGCATTGCTGTTGGCGCAGTGGAGGCCGGCGCCAGCGTCGATGAACTGCTGTTGACCGGTCCCGCCCTGGCCGTCGCCCTGGCACTGCGAAGTGTGTTTTTATTGCACGCCTCGGCAGTGGTCTTTGACGGCGTCTTGTGCGTTTTTCTGGCAGAATCCGGCAGTGGCAAATCGACCCTGGCCGGGTACCTTGCCGACCATGGGGCGCAGGCGGTGGCCGATGACATACTGTCCATGAGTGCCCAGCCGGGCATCGGCCCTGTGCGTGCCCTGGGCGAATTTCCACAATGGAAGTGGCCGCCACAACAGCAGCCGTTCACCGGCAACTTGCCAGAGCGCATGCGCTGGTTTTTTGTCCAGCCTGCGGCCGGCAAAAAAATCACCGACGTGGCCATTGAGCCCCTCGGCCAGGGCGAGACCCTGCTCAAGCTGGCGCGCCATGGCGTAGCCACCCGATTGTTCAATGCCCACAGCTTGCGGCAGCACCAGACATTCTGCCAGCAGGCCGCCTCGCTGCCCGGCGCGGTGTTGCATTATCCGCATCGCTGGCAAAGCCTGAATCAGGTGGCAGCGTGTCTGCGTGCTTACCTGAAAGGAGCAGACTGATGCATGGGTTCACTTTTCCCAGGCGCGTGCCTGCCAGCCGATTTGGCAAACTGGGTTTTGGGGTTCGTCATCCGTTTGCCCTCTGGCGGGCCAGGGCGCACCTGAAACGGGTTCAGCAACAACTGGCCCGCTATGACGTGCGACGGGTATTGAATCTGCCAGTGAAAAATCTGGTTAATATCGCCCCGGAACAGAGCGAATTACTGTACCGGCTGGCGGCGAAAACGCTGCGCCAGTGCCATTGCCTGCCGCAGTCTGTGGCTGTTTTTCAGCACCTCAAGGCGCACGGCATCCCTGCCCGGCACGTGATCGGTGTCAACAAGACCCACCGCCACGGCCAGTCCCTTAAAGCCCATGCGTGGGTGGAAAAAACCACACCAGACCATCGCGGTTAAACGCATCCTAACTCACATGAGTGCTCTGGCCCCACCCCGCGGCATTTTGCAGCTTCTTGCTCTTTTTATACGGAGATTTTAGCGCGGCGACATCCCAATAGAATTTGAAGTTAAGAGGGTGGTAACTCTGCTGTAATGGTCTTTTCTGAGGCTCCCAGCATGTGCGTATCGAAAAGTAATCGGGCTTACGAGAAATAATGCGCTAATCTACGCTTAGTAATGATTATTTCCTGCTAGGATATTTGATGTAGACCGTCTTTTAATTCGTTTTTAAGTAAAAACCAATGTTGAGTCAGGCATTACGGGAGGAGCGTTCGTATGAAAGAGAGGACTAATAGCTTTGGGGGACGGAGTGTTTTCTCATGGCTGGTACTAATGAGTTTCGTAGTGGGGTTTATTACAGTAGGTTGGTATTTTGTTTCCATACGTCACATGCCAGGGTTATCTATTGACTCTTTTACTACTTATTTGATAGCCGTTGGCTTTGTTTCATTTGTTCATTTTATTGCTATTGTTAGCCTCCTTACATTACCCGGCGGATTTATAGCATTTGCACTGAATTTGTTTTTTGATAAGATGAATATAAATAAAAGAAAAATAATAGATAGATTGGGTGAGGATGGGTTGGGAGCCATAGGAGAAAGTCAAAAGCCTAAAGAAGCAACGGAAACAAAAAGTCATCTTGCGCAGTATAGTCAGTTTAATTTTGGCTATTTTTTATCTGCAGGATATGCTTTATTATTTATGTTTCTTATCTG
>WGBZ01000285.1 GCA_015494035.1 Lysobacterales bacterium
CCGGCCGCGGCCACCACGGCTGCGTCGACTTCTGTTTTGAGCGCTGGTTTTTTCCTGCGGTTGATCACTCGATTTTCCGGATTTATTGGCCCCACGACCGCCGCTGGATGGTCGTCCCCGGTTTGCGGTGCTTTTGCCGCGCGTGCTGCTGGCCGGCTTGCGACCACGTTGGGGCGTGCGCTGCTTGCGTGGCTCGGGTTTTTTCTCTTCACCGGCGAACAGTTGTTTGAACCACTCGATCAGGCGCTCCAGCAGGCCTTTTTCCTGACGTTGGGGCACTTGTTGTTTGGGGATAACCATGCCAACCACGGCTTTTTCGCTCTTGGCCGGTGCCTGGGTCTGGTTTTGGCTGTGATCCAGCTCGGTGGCACTTTCCACCAGCTTGACGGTTTGGCTTTGCAGGTTTTCTGCTGGTTGGCCGCGATAGCGCTGGATTTCAAAATGTGGAGTTTCCAGGTTCTCGTTGGCAATCACCAAAATGGAAACCTTATGTTGGTCCTCAATACGATGCAGTTCATCGCGCTTGTCATTAAGCAGAAAATTAGCCACCGGTGTTGGGACCTGAACCACGATTCGTCCGGTGTCTTTTTTCAGTGCTTCCTCTTCCAGCAGGCGCATGATGGAAACCGACAGCGATTCGATGCTGCGAATGGTGCCGTGACCGGTGCAGCGTGGGCAAATAATCTGGCTGGATTCGTTAATGGAAGAACGCAGGCGCTGACGGGACATTTCCAACAGGCCAAACCGTGAAATGCGGCCAATCTGAACCCGCGCCCGGTCTGCTTCTGTGGCTTCCCGCAGGCATTGTTCCACCTTGCGTTGATTTTTGTGGTCGTACATGTCAATGAAATCGATCACAATCAGACCGCCCAGATCGCGGATTCGCAGCTGGCGCGCAATTTCTTCTGCGGCTTCGAGGTTGGTGTGCAGGGCCGTGGCTTCGATATCACCGCCTTTGGTGGATTTAGCCGAGTTGATATCAATGCTGAGCAAGGCTTCGGTCTGGTCGATGACCAGTGAACCACCGGAAGGCAGGCGCACTTCCCGCTGAAAAGCCGCCTGAATCTGGCTTTCAATCTGATAACGGGAAAACAAGGGAATGCTGTCGTTGTAATACGTTAGTTTTTTCAGGTTATGCGGCATGACCTGCTGCATGAATTCGCGCGCTTTTTCATAGATTTCGCGGTTGTCAATGAGGATTTCACCCACGTCCGGGCGCAGGTAATCGCGCAGGGCACGGATAAACAGATCGCTTTCCTGATATATAAAGAACGGCGCGTTTTTCTGATCGGCCACGGTCTTGATGGCATTCCAGACCTGGAGCAGGTAATTGAGGTCCCATTCCAGCTCTTCGGTGCTGCGGCCGATGCCTGCGGTGCGAATGATGACACCGGCATCGCTGGGTACATTCATTTCTTTCAGCGCTTTTTTCAGCGCTTCGCGTTCCTCACCTTCGATGCGTCGTGAAATACCGCCGGAGCGCGGGTTTTCAGGCATCAGCACCAGGTAGCGCCCGGCCAGGCTGATGAAAGTGCTTAGGGCCGCGCCTTTTCGGCCGCGTTCTTCCTTTTGCACCTGAACGATAACTTCCGTGCCTTCCTTGATGGCCTGGGCAATGGAAGGTTGGTCCTTGCTTTTCTTGGCCGCTTCCGTGTAGTAGTTGCGGCTGATTTCCTTGAAGGGCAGAAAGCCGTGTCTTTCGGCACCGTAATCCACAAAAGCGGCCTCGAGACTGGGTTCTACGCGGGTGATGCGGCCTTTATAGATGTTGCCTTTCTTGCGTTCGTGGCCAGGGATGTCGATGTCGAGGTTATAAAGCTTCTGGCCATCGGCAATGGCCACACGCATTTCTTCGGGTTGGGTGGCGTTGATCAGTATTCTTTTCATGCACGTGTTGTCCTGTGGTGGCAGGACTGACGCGACGCCGGGGTGGGGCGCTGAAATCGGCAGGGGGAACAGGCAAAACAATCCGTGTGTAAAAACGCTGTGGCGGCTTGGGCCGTCACAGGGGTTTTCTGGCAATCTTTCTGGCCCCTGCGGGTCAGCTGTCATGCAGCACCATGTGCAGTTATTGTCTGCAAGCACGGACTGTGTTCGGGACAACAGTGGAAAAAGGTCTGGGGCAATGCCTAAGGCAGCACCAGATGGGATTTTGCGATTAGCGCCAAGGCCAGTCGCGGCTTTCCTTGAGTATATTGTCCTTGTATTTGCAAGACCCGGCCATCTAGGGAGTCTCTGATTGAAACGTGAACTCGCTTCTCATACCTGAAATGTCCGATAACTGCGTTGAAGTTCTTGCCAATAGCCCTGCTATTGGCAAGAACTTCGCCTTGTTCTCGAACATTTCTGGCACAACCTGCTTCGTCCAGATTCAATCAGAACTTTCCTGATGTTCAGGTCGGTAATTCTGTTCCAAGTGCTGATTTCACGGTCAGCCTGGGTTGTTTCCATGCAAACAGTCAGGTGGTGGTTTCGTTCCATCGACCAGTGGCACATCCTGTGCACCTTCCACTGCCTGTGTCTGTTTGCGCTAAAGCCCTTGGGCTTGATGCGATTCCACGCGCTCATGGGGCGTGGCTATGATATTCGTTTACTTGCGTGTGCCGGTGATTGGATCTTTGTGATTTGACCGGCATTCCGGTTAAACCGGACACACAGACGCGAATATTATCATTAAATGCCTGTATTTTGTAGGTTTTCCCCATTTCGAAGGACGTCCGTTCTTTCCAGACTCTCTATCCGGGCAGCAAGGATTAAGCCTGCGACTAAGGGCGTCGGGATAATAATTAAAAATTCAGCTGTCAGGCCAGGCGCGGGTGGGTACAATAAAAAACAAAAAATAGTGAGGGCCCCACGCATGAACCGCGAAGAAGAAAAGAAGCTCATCCGCCGAATTCTGATTATCATTGAGCAGATTGGTCTTTTGACCATTCTGATCGCCACGCTGGTGGCCATGGGTCAGGAAGTTTTTTTGATGGTGGAAAAACGGCATGTGCATTTGAGTGATCTGTTGCTGCTGTTTATTTACCTGGAAGTGGTCACTATGATTGGGATTTACTACACCAGCAACCGTTTGCCGGTCCGCTATCCCTTATACATTGCCATCGTGGCGTTGGCGCGGTACATCATTCTGGATTCCAAGGAACTGGTTCCCTGGGGCGTGCTGGCGCTGGGTGTGACCATTCTTATCCTGACCATTAGCGTGTTTCTGGTACGAATCGGTCACACGCGCTTTCCTTATGATGACGGTTCTTGAGAAAGGCCTTCTGAAACCCTTGAACATCACCATGGCTTTGGACAGTAGACAATCATGATTGATTCCAAAACAACACCAGCGGAAACACCGGGAAAAATTCACTTTATTGGCGGCGGCAACATGGCCTCAAGCCTGATTGGTGGTTTGCTCAAGCAGGGCTTCTCCCCGGCAAACCTCAGTGCCAGCGACCCCAACCCGCAGATACGTGAAAACCTGCAAGCCAGTCATGGTATTCCAGTGCTGGAAAGCAACGCTCAAGGAAGCCGGGAAGCTGATCTGGTGGTATTGGCGGTCAAGCCCCAGCACATGAAATCGGTGGTGTCCGAGCTGGCTGAAATGCTGCAGCAAATGGATGCCCCGCCTGTGCTGTTGTCCATTGCGGCAGGCATCACCACTGACAGCATTCAGCGCTGGGCCAACGTCAGGGTGCCGGTGGTGCGCAGCATGCCCAATACTCCGGCATTGATCGGGCAGGGCGCCAGTGGTCTTTATGCCACCGACAACGTCAACCCGATACA
>WGBZ01000286.1 GCA_015494035.1 Lysobacterales bacterium
TCCGTGTGATGCGATTCAACAACCCGCTACAGCCCATCGTGCTGCTGATTTTTGCGCTCACTCTCGGGGCTTGTGCCAACGCACCCCGGCATGACCAGCCCGCCAGCGATGATTGGGCGCTGGGCCGGGATTATCTGGCCCACATGAAAAAAGATGTGGTCAACGAAGACGGCCTGGTCAATCAGACCAGCGAGGCCAGTGAGGAGATCAAGCCTGAAATCGAGGTGGGCAGTGGCGAGTTTGTCAACAAGGCGGCGGCCAACCGTCACCAGCGCAGCGTCACCAAACGCGGTGAAATCACCTTTAACTTTGAAGGCGAAGAGCTGCAGAAAATCGTGCACCTGATTCTGGGCAAAATCCTCAAGGAAAATTACATCATCGCCCCGGGCGTCAAAGGCAAGGTCACTTTTGCCACCGCCAAGCCCATCAGCAAGGATCAAGTACTGCCGATACTGGAAATGCTGCTCAGCTGGAACAACGCGGCCCTCATCTGGGTGGATGACGCCTGGCAGGTGGTGCCCAAATCCAAGGCCATCCAGGGCAACCTGACCCCGCGGGTGGGTTCGGTAGCAGGTGCCAAAGGCTATTCGGTGGTGGCGGTGCCATTGCGTTATATCGCTCCGTCGGAAATGGAAAAAATCCTCAAACCCTTCGCCCGTGACAAAGCCATACTCAAAGCCGACAACGCACGCCGCCTGCTGATGCTGGCTGGCACAAAACAGGAGTTGGCCAACTATTTGCAGACCATCGAAACCTTTGACGTGGACTGGATCAAGGGCATGTCGGTGGGCATTTTCCCTCTGCAAAAGGTCGAAGCGACGCAAGTTGCCCAGGAACTGGAAGTGCTGTTTGGTGAAGGCGCCGACAACCCGCTGGCGGGCATGTTCCGGTTTATGCCCATTGAACGGTTGAACGCGGTGATGGTCATCACGCCGCAACCGGACTACCTGTACAAGGCGCGCGAATGGATTCAGAAGCTGGACCGCACCGGCTCGGATGCCGCCGCCAACCTGTACGTGTATAACGTGGAAAACATCAAGGCCAGCGACCTGGCCGGTTACCTGAATGATATCTTTGGCAACGGCAGTGGCTCCACTTCGCGCCAATCCCGCAAGGAGCGCGGTGGCCAGGTGGCCCCCGGCCTGACCGGACGCAATCTGGGTGCACGCGGCCAGAACAAAAGCAACAGCCGGCAGAAAACCAAGCCTGCTCGCAACAGTTCACGCCCAAGCGGTACGGGCAGCGCCACCTTGATGGATGGGGATGTTCGGATCACGGCCATCGAAGAAAGCAACCAGCTGCTGATCAGCGCCAGTGCCCAGCAGTATGATGCCATCCTTTCCGCCATTAAAAAGCTCGATACCGAGCCATTGCAGGTCTTGATAGAAGCCAAGATTCTGGAAGTCAGCCTGACTGACAAACTGGAATACGGCCTGCAGTGGTATTTCGGCCAGCACGTGCCCGAAGGCGGGGCCACCGGCAGCGCCAGTTTAAGCAACCTGAGAACCCAGGGCGCTTCTATAGGCAGTACTTTTGGTTACACCCTCACAGGTGGAGAGATTTTGGCAGAACTCAGTGGCAGTGACTTGTTGAGACATTCCACGGTGCTATCCACCCCTTCTGTGATGGTGCTGAATAACAAATCAGCCACAATTAATGTGGGCAAGGAAATCCCGGTTATCTCTGGTAACACCATAGGCAATGGTGGGGCAGTCAGCAATTTTACACAGTACAAATCCACCGGTGTTATTCTAGAAGTGACACCACGGGTCAATCCCGGCGGTCTGGTGTATCTGGAAATTACTCAGGAAGTCAGCTCGCCGGGTGAACCCATTCCTAACCAGCCCAATCTGCCCATCAATAAAAAGCAAATGACTTCTGAAGTGGCCGTGCGCAGTGGCGAAACCATTGTCATGGGTGGCTTGATTGCAGAGAACACCGGCCGCAGCAGCCAGGGCGTGCCCGGTTTGAACCGTTTGCCGCTGGTCGGCGGTCTGTTCGGAAATAAATCCCGCAACAAGGATCGCACCGAGCTGATTCTGTTGCTGACCCCAACGGTGATCAGCAACCGGGATGAAAGCCGTGAACTGACCCGGGAATACAGCAAGCAGTTCCTGGGCCTGAAGCCACTGCGAATCAAAGAACAGCAACGACTGGAAAAAGAACGGGCCAGACAAATGGAAGGCAATTAGAGCTTCCCTAACCCAACAGAAAACCACTATCGAGGAAAACGAATGAAGAAAATAGCCACGTATCTTGTCATCAGCCTGTCAGCCAGCGTGCTGACAGCCTGCGGCAGCACCGGCGGTGTTAAAACCACGACCTACCAGGGCAGTGCCGAAGAAAAAAAGATCGCCCAGCGCGCCGAGCAACGCTGGGCCTATCTCAGCACAGGGGAATATGACAAAGCCTGGGAATATTTCACCCCCGGCCACAAACGCTTTGAAAGTAAGGAAGCTTTCAATCTGCGCATGCGACAAAAGCGCGTGGATTGGAAAAAAGGCCAGGTGGTTGATGTCGACTGTGACGAGGAAGGCGTTAGCTGCGACGTGACTGTCAAGCTTGATTACGTCTATCATTCCCCGAAATCCATGGTGGGTGATGTGGAGGCATCCACCGAGGTGGAAGAAAAGTGGGTCAAACTGAAAAATAAATGGTTTTACGTGCAACCGGGGCTGAAACAAAAGTTGCTCAAATAGCGCCGGTGGTTTACTATCTGTCTTCATGGTGGGTAAATAAACGCCTGCAGCGGGAATAAATCCTTGCCCAGGCAAAAAACTTGTCGTATTATTTACCTGCTATTAAATACGCCAACCCGCCTTGAGAGTGGAGCTGGCGATTTTCTGTGTAGTAGCCCTGTAGTTAACTAGGAGTTAAAAATGAAAAGAAATAATCTGACAACGGCAGTGATTGCCGGTATCGCTGGTGTAGCCGGCGTTGCCAGCATCTCCAATGCTGTGGACATCAATAATGACGGACTGGGTCAGGTACTGATCTATCCGTACTACACAGTCAATAACGGTTACAACACCGTCATGACTGTGGTCAACACCACCGACCAGGCCAAAGCGGTTAAAGTCCGTTTTATGGAAGGTAAAAACACCCAGGAAGTGCTCGACTTCAACTTGTACTTGTCTGCCTACGACGTGTGGACTTCCGTACTGGTTAAAGAAGGCACCGATGTGAAGCTGAAAACAGCTGACACGTCCTGTACTGCGCCTTCTCCAATCAATGGCCAGGTCTTCCTGCCATACCAGTATCAAACTGATGCGGTAGGTGAAGACGGCGTACGTAAATTCGAAGGTCACTTCGAAATCATCGAAATGGGTCCAATTGTTGATGGTGCTACCATTACCAATGTCACCCACGTGGCTGGAACACCTCCGGGTTGCGCCACCGTGTCAGCCAACTGGGCATCTGGCACTGGTGTTTGGGCTTTGGATCCAGTTGCAGCCAATGCTGTTCTGAGCGCTCCTACTGGTGGCCTGTTTGGTACAGCCTCCTTGATTAATGTGGCTGAAGGCGTTGATGTGGGTTATGACGCCGTGGCATTGGAAGACTTCAATGACACTGCTAACCACACCAGCCCGGGCAGCTTGTTCCCGTCGCTTGCTTCAGCAAGCCCCCAGGTAAGCACTGTGATTGTTAATGGTACAGTCGTGACAACAAACTGGGCGGGTAATACCACCAATGTCAGTCCAGCTGACCCCGTTTCCGCATTGTTTATGCATGATCGCGTTTACAACGAATACACCGTTGAATCTGCCATTAACGCGGACACCGAATGGGTCGTGACTTTCCCCACCAAGCGTTTCTATGTGAACCCGGGCCCGATTGCTCCGTTCACCACTGATTTCACTGAAAACGGTGCCTGCGAAGCCTTTGGTACCCGTTACTGGGATCGCGAAGAAGGTGAGCCAAATCAGCCACCAGGAACCACTCCGGTTTCTCCGCTGCCGCCACCTGACCAGCCGCAGGTTCCCGTTTTCTGCTGGGAAGCCAATGTCCTGAGCTTTACGCACGATGACGCACCAGCTGGCCCCAGCAATATTCTGGGCTCCAACCACAACTACTGGTATTCACTGGGCAGTGGTTTTGATGCCGGTTGGGTTGAAGTAAGCTTTGCGCAAAGCAAGTTGTATGACTTGAATGCCAATGGCACACCGGATGCTGGCGAACAGCAGTACATGGGTCTGCCCGTGACCGGTTTCTCTGTGCAGAAATATGTGAACGGCACATTGGGTGGTGGTTCAACACTGGCCAATTACGCCGGTCTGTTCCAGCACAAGTACCGCACCGTGGTTAACTCTCTGTAATTCCGAGTCGTTAATCAAGGCATATAAAGCGAGGTCCTTCAGGGCCTCGCTTTTTTTGTGCCTGACTTTCCACTATAATCCGGCAACAAGAAACATTTTACGCTAGCTTAACGCTCAGCCCTTATAATGAGTCATCTTGAAAAAAACTGTGGAATCTCCCATGACGTCTAAACACAACACACTTCTACTCACTGGACTCAAGCACATTCTGATTCTGGTTATACTTGCCGGTGCCGGGCCTATGGCTTCAGCAGAGCAGCTGATTATTAATTACGATGACAACGGCACGATCACTGAGCGATGCCAGTTCTCTCTGGATGGCACAGCGCCTGTGGTAATTGACAGTGCCACAGGAGACATTACCGCCCAGGTCACCGATCCGGATGCCTGCGGCAGTACCACGCCCGTTCCACCGACGGTGACCGTCACCCCCACCACGGCCACAATTAACCTGGGCTCGAGTCAGACCATTTCCTGGACATCGACCGGGGCGACTTCCTGTGTGAAAGCCGGATCCTGGTCAGGGACAGCGACAACTACTGGTAATGAGACAGTGACTCCGCCATCGACTGGAACATACACCTATAC
>WGBZ01000287.1 GCA_015494035.1 Lysobacterales bacterium
TGCCAGAGGTCTTCGGTGGTGTCACTCCAGTTCATGCCCCACAGCCCCAGCCACACGCCGGCGGCCAGAATCAGGAAAAAGCCCACAATCACCAGGCCGAGTATGCCCATTTTGTCGCGCTTGAATTTGTACCAGGCGCGATCCCACAGGGACTGGCCTTTTTCGGGCAGGGCGTTGTGCGCTTGAGCAGCGGTTGCGTTCATTTCAGTTCCACCCTCGGGTCAAACACCCGGTAAAGAATGTCTGTGGCAATCAGCACCAGCACAAACAGCACGGCGGTGAGGCCGACAATGGCCTTGAGGATGGGCTGGTCGCCGCCGGTGATGGCATCGAAGGTGACCTTGCCCACGCCGGGGATGCCAAAATAACTTTCGATCAGCAAGGAGCCGGAAACCACCACCAGTGGAATGGAAAACATGATACGGGTGATGATGGGCACCATGGCGTTTTTGAGCACGCCCTTGAGCATGATGGAACGGGGCGGTGCACCGAAGGCACGGGCGGTGCGCACGTGGTCCTTGCCCATTTCTTCCACCAGCACGGCGCGGTAGAAGCGGGTGTTGTAGCCCAGCGCCACAAACACCGTGGCCAGGGTAGGGACGGTGACGTAGTAAATGTAGGAGGGAATGTCATGTACCTCCCAGCCGCGCACCGGAAACCAGCCCAGCCCGTAGCTGGAGCTGAGTAAAATCTGGAAGGCGATAATGACCACCAGAAAGGAAATGCTCATGCCGATCACCGACCCCACCATGATGGTTTTGTCCACCCAGGTGCCGCGGTACCACGCCGCAACCAGCCCCAGCAGGATGGCAATAACATTGCCGAGAATAAAGCCCGGCAGGATCACCAGCAGGGAAATGGGCATGGTGCGTTTGAGGATGCTGGAGACTTTCTCGCCCGTGGCCTCGGAATGGCCGAAGTCCAGTGTCACCATTTCTTTCAGGTAATGGGCGTAGCGTTTGAAAAAGGGCTGGTCATAGCCCAGTTCGTGGCGAATTTCGGCGATTTCCTCGGCGGTGGGGTTCTTCCCCAACAGTTCATAGGTCTTGTCCGGGCCAAAATAGACCATCAGCAAAAAGCTGATAAAGGTCACGCCCAGAATCAACGGGATGCCGTTGATCAGTTTTCGCAAGGCAAATTTGAGGATGTCCACAGATCAGTTCCCCGTGCTGGTATTGAATGTTTTTCGGTTCATTTCACGTCCACGTAGCGCATAAAAAAGCCGCCCAGGATTTCCCGGTCAGGCAGCATGATAACGTTTTTGTGCCACAGGTAAATGCGGTTGCGCGACAGGCCAGAAATGACCACGCAATCGTCCACCACCATCTGGTTCAGCTTCCGGTAGGCGGCGGTGCGTTCAGGGCCAGGCTGCATGATGCGTGCTTTTTCAAATAGCGCGTCAAATGCCGGGTTTTTGTAATTGAAGTTGTTGGAGCCGGGCGATTCATTGGGGCCGTAAAACAGCTGCAGGGTATTTTCCGCGTCCGGATAATCCAGCCCCCAGCCCAGGGAAAAATAGGGCGTTTCACGATTTTTCAACGCCTTGTTGAACTCGCCAAAGGTGGGGTAGGGCACAAACTTGACCTTGTCCACCGGGTAGCCGATTTTTTTCAAAAAGCCACGAAACTGCTCAAAAAACTGCCGGTAGGTGATGCCGCCGGAGGTGTGGTATTCCAGCGTTGGCAGGTTGTCGACGTTCCAGCCGGCATCGGCCAGTAGTTTTTTGGCCCCTTCAATGTCCAGTGTAATGGATTCCTTGCTCATGTCCGGATCGTATTCGGGCACCGCCGGGGTGATGACGCCGGGGAACACCGTGCCTAGGCCGAAATAAAAGGCCTTGTTGCGCTGGTCCCAGTTAAAGGCTTTGCGGATGGCGCAACGCAGGGCCTTGTTCATGGCGTCTTTGTTGAGGTCTCCGGTGTAGCCGAAGGTGGGGTCATCCATGTTGAAACCGGAATAAACAAAGCCGGCTTCCATGCCAAACAGGTGATGAAAATTCTTTTCAATCCAGGGTTGCAGGGTCAACGGGTCAATGCTCGCCAGCACGCTGTTCTGTTGCTCCTTGGGCACCGAGGTGTACTGGATTTCGTTGCCCTTGGTGAAGGAGTTCCAGCGGGCGGCGGTTTCGTGAATGTAGTTGATGATGATGCGATCCACAAACGGCGGGCTTTTGCCGTGCAGCGCCTTGATGCCGGTAAAACCGTGTTTGGCTTCGTCATAGCCTTCGGCGTAGATGTCCAGCGGCTCCTGACGGAAATTGGGGTTTTTGTCCAGGATGGCGCGGCTGGTATCAAAGGACTTGAGGATAAACGGCCCGGAACCCACCGGATGAATACCAAACTCCTTGCCGTAATGGGCCACTGCCTCTTTGGGCACAATGGACGAAAATCCCATGGCCAGGGAATAGATGAGCTGCGGGTAAGGTTTTTTGAGTTTGATCTGGATGGTGTAGCGATCCAGTGCTTTCAGCCCTTCGATTTCCTGGCTGTAATCCGAACCGGCCTTTTTCCATTCATCCAGGCCGACAATTTTACCGCTCCACAACCAGGCGCCCTGGGAGCGGCTTTTGGGGTCGAAATGGCGCTTGATGGAATAGACAAAATCGTCCGCGGTAACTTCACGTCCCTTGCCTTCGGGGAAAGACGGATCATCGTGAAAATACACGCCGGGCTTGATGTGGATGGTGTAGGTAAGGCCGTCATCGCTGACTTCCGGCATGGCCGTGGCCAGGTTGGGCTTGATTTCGTAAGGTCGCTTGAGGTACTTGTAACTGTAAAGGGTGTCAAAAATATTCAGGATGGTGGTGTTGGAATACACCGTGGCCGCCTGCACCGGGTCCAGTGTGGTGGGCGTGCCGTCCATGGAATGCTTGTAGGTCTTGAAGCCGTTGGCATCCACCGTGGAGACGGTATTGATGACCTTGTCCTGCGCCGACTCATCGCCACTGCCGTAGCAAGCGGTCAGTAACAGGGCCAGGAGCATTAGTTCGACGGTGTGTCTTGCGATACGAAAGGTGGTGCGTCTGTGCATGTTTGATTCAGGGGGCTGAGTGTCCAGATCTGATTATACCGGCAGTTTTTGCCAATGGCAGGCTAAATGCAACGACAGGAGGCATTTGCTGTGCGGGCTAATCCGGTGCCTGCAATGCGCTGATTAATGCCTCGGTGAAGAGTTTTTTACCGTTATTGTTGTAATGCAGCGGGTCGTTATAGAGCTGACATTCCCGGTATTCTTGGTGTTGTTGGAACGTGTCGCGCAGATCAATCACCTGAAACCCTGGTTGGCCCCGAAGCTGAGTGAGCACATTGTCCAATATTTTTTCAGCCGAAGGCGAGCGGACGGCGTAGTTCATTAACGTGTGTGCTGGCATCAACACCAGTCTGATTTGCTTGTCCCTGGCCAGCACATGGCGGAAAAAGCGCACCCAGTTGCGGGTTAACTGCGCCTCTTCGGTCGGGCTGAGAGGGGGCATCCCGCGTTTGTGCTTCAGGCGTCGTTGGGCAAAGGCTGTTCCACAAACATTAACAATAAACTGCTCCGGGCCGGTTCGCTTTTTCTTTTTCTTGAGCTGTTTTGCGGTGGCTACGCAGGCCTTGAGTGTCTCAAGAGAGTATTGGCACAAATCGCGCGGCATATGGCGGTTATAGTTGAGTATCTGCTCAAGGGTTTCGGGTGGCTTTTTTGTTCTCAAGGCTAATCGCCGTATAGGGTGATGGAGAAAATCCAGCAGATCCGGGCCAAAAATACCTGTTGCGGTTTTGAAAGGCCAGGCAAAGGGCTTATGGATGAAGCGAAAATACTGGTAGCTGTCGGCGTCCATTTCGGATAGAAATGGCCAGCTTACCTGATAGGTTTTTTTGGGATCATTGAAACTGGCCAGATAATGCACTGGCATCCCGACAATAATACCTTGCAGCTTGGGCAGGTGCTTGATGGCCCAGTCTGTGCTGGTTTGCAGGCTCATGAACCCGCCACTTTCAAACCCAAAGCGGAGGTAGTTTTTTCCCTGTTCTGCCAGCGATTGACGCACTTTGCCGTGATTGGTGCCCCAGTCAAAAGCGGAGTTTCCGACGCTGATCCAGTCAATGTTTCCCTCACCAAGGGTTTCAGCCGCCTTGACCCGTTTCAAGGCATTGCTGACGAACGAACGTGGGTGCATAAATGGGTCCCAGATTCCCTGTCGCAAGGCAATTTCCAGCCCCAGGGCCAGTACAGCCAAAACAAGCCAGGTCAACCAGAATTTTTTATGGCGGAAGAAAGCAAACATATCAGAACTGGAAGTAGATAAATGCCGCCGGTTCACGGGCGGCAAAACCAATCAGCGTCAAAATCAGCAAGACACTGAGGCTGACGTAGGCCGGGGTTTTTAACTGGCCACTGCGCTCGGCAATTTGCCACTGTCGTCCCAGCCAGTGCAAGGCCACAAACCCGACCAGCACGGCAATGGTCAGCCATTGCCCTGGAGAGATATTTCGCCCGTGCCAGTCGACAATATTACCCAGCACAGTCAGGCTGTCAGTGAAATTACTGGCCCGGAAAAACACCCAGGCCAGGCACACCAGGTTAAACGTGATCAGCCAGCGTAGCCAGCGCCCGGCAGTATGCCGGTGTAAACGGTCTTCAATGCTGAGGCCCTGACGAAGGGGCAGGCGCATCAATTTTTCCGCCGAAAGATACAGGCCGTGTAACGTTCCCCAAATGGCGAAATTCCAGGAGGCCCCATGCCAGAGGCCGCCCAGGAACATGGTCAGGAAAAGATTGCGGCTGGTTTTCCATGAGCCATGGCGATTCCCACCCAGGCTGATATAAAGGTAATCGCGCAACCACCGCGAGAGTGTCATGTGCCAGCGTCGCCAGAAGTCCTGTATTGACAAGGCGGTGTAGGGATAGTTGAAGTTTTTAGGAAAAGTGAAGCCGAGAAATTTGGCCGCGCCGATGGCGATGTCGGTGTAGCCGGAAAAGTCAAAATAAATCTGGAAAGCAAAGGCGTAGACCGCCAGGAGCGTTGCCAAACTGCCGTGATGTGCCGGTTGGTTGAAAACCGGGTCAACCACGCTCGCCAGGTTGTCGGCAAAGACGGTTTTTTTGACCAGCCCGATAAGAATTAGCAAAAAACCGGACTGTGCCATGGCGAAGGTAAACTGGCGTTTGCCGTCCAGTTGCTGGAAGAATTCCTTGGCCCGGACAATGGGTCCGGCCACCAGTTGGGGGAAAAACGACACGAACAGTGCGTATTCCAGCAGTGAGCGACGGGGCGTGAGCTGACCGCGGTAAATATCGATGGTGTAGCTCATACTCTGGAAGGTGTAAAAGGAAATGCCCACCGGTAACAGGAAGTCCAGGGGCGTAAATTGCCAGGGTATACCCGCCAGTTGCAGGACTTCGGTGCCCGAGTGCAACAGGAAATTGGCGTATTTGAAAAATATCAGAATGCCCAGGTTAACCAGCAGGCTGAGCCACAGAAAGTGGCGGGGATTGTTGCTGTGATAACAGCGCAGACCAAGGAAAAAGTCGGTCACTATAGTGATGTATATCAAAATCAGGTAGGTCCAGCTCCATTGCCCGTAAAAATAGGCACTGGCCAACGTCAGAAACAGGATTTCCGTCCGTGGCTGGTAACGGCGCAACACGGCGCTGGTGAAAACCACAATCACGAAGAAAATAAAAAAATGCAGGCTGGCAAAGAGCATGTAAGCTTTAGGGGTCTCTGGTTAGTACCTGATTTAACAAGAAAGCAAATGCCTGCCTGTTTTTAGCGCCAAGGTAGGAAAGCAGGTTGGTGGCAAACGATTTTTGATGAAAAAAATTCTTTTGTCAACCAGAGCTTCCCTGGGAAGCTCTGGTTGAATCTGGCGCGAGCAGATTGTCGTGAAGAATTGTTCAGTTCAAGGAGCAAACCGCACGTAATAGCAAGGCTATTGCGAAGGTTTGCAACGTCCGAA
>WGBZ01000288.1 GCA_015494035.1 Lysobacterales bacterium
GGTGGAATAGGCGATGACGCGCTTGATGTCGTTCTGCACCAGCCCCACCAGGCCCATAAAGAAGGCGGTAAAGGCGCCAGTGAGCATGACAAAACTCAGTGCCGTGTCCGACAGTTCAAACAGTGGCGACATGCGCGCCACCATGAAAATGCCGGCGGTGACCATGGTCGCGGCGTGAATCAGCGCAGAAATGGGTGTCGGGCCTTCCATGGAATCGGGCAACCAGACGTGCAGGGGAGCCTGCGCGGACTTGCCCATGGCGCCAATAAACAGCGCAATGCAAATAAAGGTAATCAGCTGCCATTCAACGCCCGGTAAAACACTGATGGTTTTGCCCAGTACCGTCTCGGCTTTCTGGAACACTTCCACATAATCCAGGGTACCAAAGGCCATCACTATGGCGGCAATGCCGAGCAGGAAACCGAAGTCACCAACGCGATTGACGAGAAATGCCTTGAGGTTGGCAAAAATGGCCGACTCTTTTTTGAACCAGAAACCGATCAGCAGATAGGAAACCAGTCCCACAGCTTCCCAGCCGAAAAACAGTTGCAGGAAATTGTTGGCCATGACCAGCATCAGCATGGCAAAGGTGAACAGGGAAATGTAGCTGAAGAACCGCTGGTAACCCGGGTCATCGTGCATATAGCCAATGGTGTAAATGTGCACCATCAGCGACACAAAAGTCACCACCGTCATCATCACGGCGGTGAGTGAATCCACCAAAAAACCGACGTGCATCTGCACGTTCCCCGCCACCATCCAGGTATAGAGGTTCTCGTTAAAAGGCACCGCCTGACCCTGCACAAAGGCCCACAGGATACGCGCAGAAAGGAAAAAAGACAGGGCCACCGCAGCAATGGTCACCAGGTGAGCGCCAGTGCGGCCAATTTTGCGCCCGAACAGGCCCGCTAGCGCAGCAGCGGCCAACGGCGCCAGGGCAATCAGAAGCAGAATGTTTTTATCCAGCATGGCTTATCCTTTCAGCGTGTCGAGCTGTTCAATGTCAAGGGAACGGCGGTTACGGAACAAGACCACCAGAATGGCCAGGCCAATGGCGGCCTCGGCCGCGGCCACGGTCAGGATAAAGAAAACGAAAACCTGTCCGGCGACGTCATTCAGGTAACTGGAAAAGGCAATAAAATTGGTGTTTACCGCCAGCAGAATCAGCTCAATGGACATGAGCATGATGAGAATATTGCGGCGATTGGCAAACAGGCCAGCCAGCCCGATAACAAACAGGATGCCGGCAACAATGAGGTAATGCGACAGGCTCATGAGGCATCTCCGCGAGAAGTGGTTTCAGCAGGCATCTTGATTATACGCATGCGATCGCTGGCCTTGACCGCCACCTGCAGGCCAGGATCCAGGTGCTTGAAGTCAGGCCGGCGCCGCAGTGTCAGTAAAATGGCTGCCACAATGGCCACCAGCAGCAGCACTGCCGCCAATTCAAAAGGCAACACATAACGGGTAAATAATTCCTCGGCCAGCACCCGCACGTTGCTGTAATGGGCGTCGTGACGCGGCAAGGCTTTCTCCGGCAGGGAACCGGACAACTTGCCGGCAAACAGCATGGCCAGTTCCACCAGCATGGCCAGGGTGACACCAATGGCCACTTTGGCGTAGTTGCTCAAGCCCTGCCCTTTTTCGCGGTTCTTGACGTCCAGCATCATGACCACAAACAGAAACAGCACCATCACCGCGCCAACGTAAACCAGCACCAGGGTAATGGCCAGGAATTCCGCTTCCAGCAACATCCACAAGGCGGCTGCGGAAAAGAAAGCCAGCACCAGCAGCAAGGCCGCGTGCACCGAGTTACGCACCGTGATGACGGCCAGTGCCGAAGCCAGCAGCACAGCGGCGTAAGCATAAAACAGTATGTCGGGAATCCAGTCGCTGATCATGGGGCTTACCTATCGGTATTTGGCATCGGCCACTTTCATGGCGGTGATGCGTTGGTCGTATTTGTCACCAATGGCCAGCAGCTGCTCTTTGGTGATGACGCGCTTGCTGGGGTCTTCGAAGTAGTATTCCATAATGTCTGTTTCGACAATGGAGTCCACCGGGCAGGACTCTTCACAGAAGCCGCAATAAATGCACTTGAACAGGTCAATGTCATAACGCGTGGTGCGACGGGTGCCGTCTTCACGCAGCTCCGTATCGATGGTGATAGCCAGCGCCGGACACACTGCTTCACACAGCTTGCAGCCAATGCAGCGTTCCTCGCCATTGGGGTAACGACGCAAGGCGTGCAAGCCCCGGAAACGCGGCGAGATCGGGGTTTTTTCTTCCGGATAGCGGATCGTGAACTTGCGCCGGAACAGGTAGCGTCCGGTCACGCCCAGGCCCTTCAGCAGTTCGCTGAGGGTCAGGCTTTTAAGAAATTGCAGCGTTTTTTTCATGTCATGAAATCCGGATTATTCAAACCACCAGCCAATGTGATACACCTTCATCACCGCCACCACCAGAATCCACACGATGGTGAT
>WGBZ01000289.1 GCA_015494035.1 Lysobacterales bacterium
ACAACGGCCTGTGCGCTGACATGAAAGCCGGTGACACGGTGCTGCTTGACGACGGCAAGATTCGCCTTGAAGTCACCGAAGCGCGGCCCGATGTGCTCATCACGCGCGTGGTTGTCGGCGGCACGCTGAGCAACAACAAGGGCATCAATGTACCCAGTGCCGATCTGAGTCTGGCGGCCATGACGGAAAAAGACATCGAAGACCTGGCCCTGGGTGCCAGCCTCGGCGTGGACTGGGTGGCGCTAAGCTTTGTGCGCCACGTGGACGACCTGAAACTGGCCCGCCATTACCTGGACTTGCACCAATCCAGCGCCAAACTGATGGCAAAGATAGAAAAACCCGCGGCGGTGGAAAATTTTCGCCAAATTCTGCACGAAGCCGACGGCATCATGGTGGCACGGGGCGATTTGGGCGTGGAACTGTCGCCTGAGAAAGTCCCTATGATCCAGAAAAAACTGATTCGTCAGTGCCGCGAAGCCGGCAAACCGGTGATCACCGCCACGCAAATGCTGGAATCCATGGTCAACAGCCCCATCCCCACGCGCGCTGAGGCCAACGACGTGGCCAATGCCATCTATGACGGCACTGACGCGGTTATGCTGTCGGCTGAAACAGCCGTGGGCAAATACCCGGCAGAAGCCATCAAGGTCATGAACAATATTGCACTAAGCGTGGAAAAGGACCCGGATTTCCAGCTCCACATGCAGGAACGGCCGCTGAGCGTCGAGGCCAATACCCCCGACGCAGTGTCCTCGGCGGCGACCCATATTTCGCGCACACTGGATGCCCGTGTGCTGGTCTGCTTCAGCAGTTCCGGCGCCACCGCCTTGCGCGTTTCGCGCTTTCGCATGCCCACCCCGGTGACAGCCATTTCCCCGCACGAAAAAACCTGCAACCAGCTCACCTTGAGCTGGGGCGTGCTGCCTGTGCTCACTGAGGACGCACACAACACCGAGGAAATGGTGGATATCGCCCAGCGCGTCATACGCCAGCAGCGGCTGGCCGATGCGGGCGACCGTTTTGTGATCACCGCCGGCGTTCCCTTTGGCACCTCCGGCACCACCAACCTGCTGCGCGTGGAACGCCTGAAATCAGCCGGATAAACAGGAAACATACCCGGAACAGATCCGGAACATGACGGCCATCAAGTCTTTTTCCCCCTGTGGCCTCCCGGTTTGTGTTCGCAAAGGCGGTTTGTGTTAATATTAGCCACAGCTAATATCACTCAATCCTCATCGCAAAAAGCAGGAGAGCGCATGGAAGTTTTTTCACGCATTATCGATAACCCCGTTGGTCTGATGACGGCTTTCACCATCCTGTTCATGGTCGGCATGGGCTTCTGGATGTACGGCTTCTTCAAAATGAAAATTGAAGAAGAAGAGCAAAAAACCGCAGCCAAATCAAAAGATTCCGGTAAAAAAGCCTGAGACCGCCTGATTCCACCCAAAAACCCGTGCCTGCCACGGGTTTTTTGTGTCCACAGCTTTCGCGTTGCGCTCCTTAATAGGGAAGCAGCTTGTGGCTCTGAGCGTGTCGTATTATGGTGCCGGGTTAATAACTTGCCAAACCGTGACTCCAGTCGGCATAATGGGTCGGTACCGTTCCTTTGGATGACTGCAATGAAACCCCTTCGGCGCCCGGTTGTGTTCCGCTATGCTGTGCTGGCCTTGCTGTGGCTGGCCCTGCCCTGCCAGGGCGCACAACGGCCCTGGGTGACCGTGGGCAAGTCCGATATCCTGTGGAACTTCACCTACGTTTTCACCCTCTCCCTGCAAGTCCCCTACGGGCAGACCAACATCGATGACATCAAGGCGGGGCTGGTGCCGGTGCGCTTTTCACTCCAATGGCTGCCGCCGGCCATGCCACAGGAAAAAGTGGCCGCCTATTTCCATGACAGCCTGAAAAAACACTTTGCTGATGCGGCGGATTTCCAGCGCAACCAAGCTGGTATTAAACGCCTGCTCGCGGCACTGCCGGCGACCCGCAAACATGACCTTTGGCATATAGCATATGACCCCGATGCTGGTACCCTCATTTTTGTTGGTGGACGCAAGGTTCACCACCTTGTGGGCGCCAGCCTGAACCGGGCCTTGCTGAACAACTGGCTCAATGACAACCCGGTCACCACGGCGCAATTACTCAATCGGTTGATCCGGCACCAGTCTCGCCGGGGAAGCGCTGATTGAATCTGGACATTTCAGGGATGAGATACGAGTTCATGATTCGGTCAGCGCTTTCCTAGGTCAGAACCGGCCATTCAACCGTACACAGCAGATCAACCGGAATCGCGCATGAGATCACTGAAAACCCCTTGGCTGTCCCTGGCTTTTTTAGCTCTGACAGCTTCCGCAGGCACCCAGGACATTCCCACCCGCATACCCAACGGCATGGTGGACAAACGGCCACTGGTCACCGCTCTGACCCACGCCACCGTGCATCTGGACAGCCATACAACGGTGCCGGATGGCACGGTATTGATCAAGGATGGCCGGGTGCTGGCCGCTGGAAGCAATACCCGCGTTCCGGCCGGGGCCAAAGTGCTGGATTTGAATGGCTTGCACGTCTATCCGGGCTTTGTTCTGCTGGAAGGGCACTACGGCCTGCCCAAGCCGCCGAAAAAACCCGGTTTCAGTTTTTTCCAGAAAGAAGTGATGCAGACCACCCTGCCCGGGCCGGTCAACAGCAACGAAGCCATCAAGGCCGGTTACGACGCCGTCACGGACTTTCATGTCAACCCCAAGCAGGCCAAACAACTGCGTGCCATGGGCTTTGGCGCGGTGCTCAGCCATCGGCCCGATGGCATCATGCAAGGCACCGGGGTGCTGGCTGACCTGAGTGAACGCGATGACCCGGCGGTGATCATCAAACCACGCGCCAGTAACCACCTATCTTTTGACAAGGGCAGCTCCAAACAGAATTTTCCCGTGTCGCTCATGGGCGCCGCGGCACTGCTAAGGCAAACTTGGCTGGACGCCGACTGGTACGCGCGGCTGAAAAACCCCGACTTTGTGGACCTTGACCTAAAAGCCGTGCGGGAAAACGCCCAACTGCCGCAGATTTTTCACACCGGCAACTGGCAACAAAGCGTACTGGCAACCAAGCTGGGCAAGGAAAACGGCCACTCGTTTGTGCTGGCTACCGCCGGGGATGAATACAAAAACCTTGAAGCCATCAAGAAAACCGGCGCGCGCCTGATTGTGCCATTGAATTTCCCCAAGGCACCGGACATCAAGGATACACTGGATGCCTGGAACGCCACCACTGAAGACTTGCTCAGCTGGCAGGCGGCGCCATTTAACCCACAGCTGCTAAAGAAAAACGACATTCCCTTTGCCCTGACACCCGGAAACCAGCCCAAGCAGTTTCTGCCTCACCTGAAAACCGCCATCAAAAAGGGCCTGGACAAGCAAACGGCGCTGGCATCATTGACTGAAGTGCCCGCGAGCATGGTGGGTGCAGCGGATCTGGGTCACCTGAAGCCCGGTGCCCGGGCGAACCTGCTGGTTACCACCGGTGACCTGTTCGACCCCGAAGCCAAGGCGCAAATTGCCCAGAACTGGGTGGCTGGCCTGGCCTATGATGTCACCGGCATCCCCCCTGCCCTGCCGGGCAAATGGGTGCTTGAAACCCCTGACGGCAGACTGGCGTTCAACCTGGACTGGCAAGGGGGCAAGGCCATGGCCAGCCCCGTCGACAAGAAGACCCCGGTCAAGCTCAGCCTCAGTCGCGATGAGCGCTTCCTGACCTTGCGGGTCAAGCCCGGCAAGCCCGCCGACAAGGCAAAGCCAGACACGACCACCGATGAACACACAAAAGACAGCTCCCTGACCGGCGAATACATGGGCTATGCGACCGACCGACAACACATTGTGCCGGTGGATAGCAGCCAGACCTGGCAACTGGTGCGGGTCGGTGAAGCGCAAC
>WGBZ01000290.1 GCA_015494035.1 Lysobacterales bacterium
ACCATGTAAAAGCCGTACCCCTTAAGTCATGCCACCAAGCCAGTGGGTTTCCCATTATTTTTACAACTGACGTCCCTCAGCCACCTGGCGCTAGACTCGCATTACTTGTGTTATTTCGGGCACAAAAAAGGGTGGCCGCAGCCACCCTTTCGGATTGGTTATGACGGGTAATCTTACCAGTCGTAACGGAAGCCGATCTGGCCTCTCCAGGAAGAACGCAGGCGATCCACACGGGTGTGATCGGTGCGACCATTCCAGTCGAGAATCCAGCGGCCCTGCTCATCCAGGCCTTCGTAGTTGGCCACATCGGCGGTGCCAAAGCTGACGAAGCGCACTTCGCCCCAGTCTTTGTCCAGCAGGTTGGCCACGTTTTCGATATCAAAGAACAGGGTGGCACGACCCGGGCCCATCTGTGGCAGTTCCTGCGAAATGCGCAGGTCCCAACGGTGGCGGGTGGGTTGCTTGAAGGCATTACGTGGTGCCACGCCGCCACGGTAGGCATCAAGACCGGAGTCGGACAGGAACTGCTCGAACGCGGCTTGCTGTGATGGATCGGTCAACACATACTCGCCCACGTTGGGCACGTAGAACAAGTCGTTGTAGGAAACCGCATCGCCATTGGCGTCGTTGTCGAAAATGTAGCTGAACGGACGACCGTCTTCACGAGTATAAACCAGTGAGAAACGCGTGATGGTGTCGCCAAAGAAGTTGTTTTCGTAGTTCAGCCAACCCACAAAGCGGTTTTCCACTTCGTAGTTTGACGTGCTCAGTTCCTCGTCATTGGGGTTCACTGACGGGCGGTTCCGCCAGCCGGAGATGGCACGGCTGGAAACACCGGAGTTCACGTCGGTGGCGTCGGTATAGGTGTAGGCCGCCTTGGCACTGAAATGCTCACCCATGGGCTTTTCCAGGCTCAAGGTCAGGCTTTTCGTTTCACCCTTGCCGGTATTGGTCAGGAACATCACGTCACCAAAGGCCGGGTTGGCGTTGGCGCGTGTTTGACGGCGATTTGGATTAGCCGGATCTTCGTAATAAGAAAAACGGCCATCAGGCAGCACGCCTGTGGGTTCACCCAAATTCAGGTGCTGGTACATAATGTCTTCCAGGTTCTGAGTGTAGATAAACTCAGCACTGGCAATCAAACCGTACCAGGGCAGCTCGGCATCCAGGGCCAGGTTGGCACGCAATTTGGTCGGGAACTGGAAGTCCGGATCCAAGGCATCCACGCCCATGCGGCCACCAGTACCAGAACCCGGGCGGGGCTGATTGTCTGGGTCTGGGTTAAAGCCAAATTCACCGGAAGGGTCAAAATATTCAGCAATGGCAATACCGGTGTTGGTGAAGCTGTTGGACAGCCACACGTCCGGTGTGGAACCCATAAACACACCCACGCCACCGCGCAACTGCATGTACAGGTCATCGCTCATGTCGTAGTTGAAGCCCAAGCGCGGCTGCAGGACACCGGAGTCAATCACGGCGTTGTTGGGGAAGCCGAAAGCTTCTTCAAAAGCGGGGTTGTAAGCCGGGGTGTCTTTCACGTCCGGTGTGTCATAACGCAGCCCGTAAGTGAAGGTCAGGCGATCATTCACCATCCAGTTGTCCTGCACAAACAGGCCGGTCATGGCGTATTGCCAATCAGCCGCCGGGTAGGGGTTGTTGGGATCGCGACCAATGCGGAACACATAGCGAGAGTAGTTGCCTGATGCGTAGTCTTCGATGCTGTCAAATTCGTAGCGGCCCAGCGAACTTTCCACAAACACGTTGTGGGTGTCCTTGTCCTTGTAATCAAAACCGAACTTGAAGGTGTGCTGGCCCATAAAGTATTCACCGGCAGCGAAGGCGCTGGTGGTATCAACCAGCAGGTCATTGGCATGACGGAAACGCTCGGTACCCAGATAAACGGTACCGTTATCAGTGTCAATCTGTACTTGCGGCAGGCGAGAATTCAGTTTCGGGTACTTGTGCATCTCGGACTTGGAAACACGGATTTCCGTGGAGAAGTTGGGTGTCCAGTCAGAGTACAAAATGGCAGAAGTGTTATCAAAGTCGAAATTATTGTCGTACCAGTGAGAGCTGAATGAACGGCGACTACCACCGTTATTGGCCAGACGCACGTCAACGTCTTCGGACTTGTTGTAACGCACGCTCAGGCGGTGCGCGTCGTTAATGGTCCAGTCGATCTTGGCCAGCAGTTTCTTGGATGTGGCTTCTAGTTCGGAAGGTGCGTTGTAAGAGCCAGGATCAAAACCATAAACGTTCTGGGAAATATCGGCGATGGCCTGCATGTCGGAATCCGGCACAAAGGAATCAAAGGCCACTTCGGTTTCTTTCTGGTCTTCATAGGAGATAAAGAAGAACAGCTTGTCCTTAATGATAGGGCCGCCCACATTGGCGGACCAGGTGCGATCGGTAAACTGATCAGTCACACCGGAACGAATCATGTCTTCATTGCGGTAGTAGGCAGAAACCCGACCGGAAAACTCGTTGGTTCCGCTTTTGGTCACCGCGTTGATGTTGGCACCGGTAAAGTTGCCCAGGGCCACGTCATAGGGAGAAACCTGAACCGAAAGCTGCTCGATGCTGTCCAGCGAGTACGGCTGACGGGTACCGGGCAAGCCGCCGGCTTCAAGACCAAATTCATCATTGGTGGGCACGCCGTCAATGGCGATGTTGTTGTAACGGTTATTGGTACCGGCAACCGAAATACCGCCGCGATCGTCAACCGAAACGCGCGGATCCAGGCGCACGAAGTCGGCCAGGGAACGGTTGATTGATGGCAGATTATCCATCTGCTCACGAGTTACAGTGCTGCCAGCACCCATGTTGTCGGCACTGAATGTGTCGGAAGTGGCCACGCCCACAACCTGAACCGTGTCCAGCTTGTAGGAAGAAGGCACAACCACCGCGTCAACGGTGCGTGCTTCACCCAGTTTCAAGGACAGGTTCTCTTCCTTGGCAGGCGCATAACCTTCCTTGCTGATTGTTACTTCGTACGGGCCACCCACACGCAAACCGCGTGCATAGAACCGGCCTTCATCGGAAGTGGTGGTGGTTTTGGTGGAGCCGGTAGGCAGGTGAACAATCACCACCTCGGCATCAGCCACCGGATTGCCTTCGGCATCCTTGACCGTGCCCTGAATGGCAGAGGAGGTTACCTGCGCCACCGACACGCCGGCTGTCAGAACAGCCAGAGCCATCGCGGCAAATAACCAGCTAACTCGCTTAATGTTTTTCATGAAAGCACCCTAAGTTTTTTTAAAAAATGAACCGGAACGCCGGGGATCCGCATTGACTTCGCTCAATAAACGAATCTCTCCGGCAACAGGCGTGACAACCCTCATGGCCTTGTGCGTTTTTTTACGCACGCACAAAAACCTCGCCACACCAATGGCGCGATTATTTTCGCACACCCGCCGGCTGTCTCAAAGTTTTTTGTTAATATTTTGTTAGCCCAAAGCTGTAATGTCCTCTTTCTGCAATTCTAAAATGTCCTCTTTTTGTTTCAGGAGGGGCCATGACAAAGGAGCCTATTACGATGACACAGAAGGCAGTAGATCGCCTGAAGGTAATTCAGCAGGTG
>WGBZ01000291.1 GCA_015494035.1 Lysobacterales bacterium
GAAACGCTTCAGCCAGTACCCCCAATACTTTGATACCTTCACCAGCTGCAACCGCAATTTTCACCTGGGCGGCAGCCGCAATGGCGACAAGCTCTGGTGTGGCGATTGCCCCAAGTGCCGGTTTGTGTTTCTGGGTCTGGCGCCGTTTGTGGACAAGGCCCGCTTGCTGCAGATTTTTGGTCACAATCTACTGGATGACCCCCGCCAGCTGCCCGGTTATGAAGAACTGCTGGGGGTGCGCGGCATCAAACCGTTCGAATGCGTGGGGGAAGTCACCGAAAGCCGGGTGGCCTTCAACTGGCTGGCCAATGAAAAGGAATGGGCCGGTGATCACGTGATTCACTTGTTGCGCAATAAGGTAGTGCCCACTTCCACCAGCGAAGAAAAAGACGTGCTGGACTTTCACCATGAACACGAAATTCCACCGGAATTCCTGCCTCGGCAAGCCAGCTAGCGTCATGCTTTTCCTGCGCCGGCATGCGGAACCTCCTAAGGAAGCTCTGATCGAATCTGGTGCGAGCAGATTGTCGTGTAAAATTGTTCAGTTCAAGGCGCAAACCGCACGCAATAGCAAGGCTATTGTGAAGGTTTGCAACGCAGAAATGGGCGAGTTTACGCCATAAGATGCCGTGTCACGATTCAATCAGAGGTTCCCAGGGAAGCTCTGATTGAGTCTGGACGAAGCAGGTTATGCCGGAAATGTTCGAGAACAAGGCGGAGTTCGCAGCGAATAGCCGGCTATTGGCCAGAACTTCAACGCAGTTATCGGACATTTCAGGCGTGAGAAGCGAGTTCACGATTCGATCAGAGGTTCCCTAATGACTGAAACCCCCTTGCCTCCAGACCCGGCGGGCTTGTCGAAGTTGCGCATTGCCGTGTGGGGTTTTGGTGTGGAAGGCCGCGCCACCGCGGCGTATTTGGCCCGTTCTCACCCTGGCTGCCGGTTCACGGTTTTTTGCCGGCCCGAAGAAAAACCGGCCCCGGCAGAAACTCCGGCCTGTGAGTGGGAATTCTGTACCGAGCCAGTTTCCAGTGAAGACTTGAATGCCTTTGATTTGGTCATCAAGTCACCGGGCATCAGCCCATACCTGCCTCCGGCAGATACGGTGTCGGTGCCCATGGTTGGGGCAACGTCCCTGTGGTTTGCCTACCACCGTCACGGTCGCGTGATTGCAGTCACCGGAACCAAGGGCAAATCCACCAGCGCCAGCCTGCTGGCTCACGTTCTGCGTGGACTGGGCTATTCCGTTAACCTGGCTGGCAACATTGGCGTGGCCTTGCTGGACACGGTGGCATCCCCGGCTGACTGGACGGTGCTGGAAACCTCCAGTTACCAAGCCGCCGACGGCACTATTTCCCCCGATGTGGCCCTGTTGTTGAATCTGTTCCCGGAACACCTGGACTGGCATGGCAGCGAAGCACGCTATTACACCGACAAGCTGCGCTTGCTGGAAAACGCCGGACAGGCGGTGCTGGGCCAGTCGCTGGGGCATTTTAACTCCCGTCTGAATACTGCGGGTCTGGCCACACCGGCATTGTTGAAAAAAGCCCGGACACCCCACTGGCAGGTGAGTGGCGATGAATTACTATATCAAGGCCGTTGCGTCTTCCGGGTCAGCGACTGGGCGTTGCCCGGCCGCCATAACTTGCAGAACCTGGCCGCGGTGCTTGAAGTCATTGACGGGCTGGGTCTGCCGGTGGCAAAAGCCCTGGAATTGGCGCGAAGTTTTCAGCCCTTGCCGCATCGCCTGCAGCCTTTGGGCCGCTTCGGACACTGGCATTGGATTAACGATTCCATAGCGTCCACGCCCCACGCCAGCCTGGCGGCTTTGGCAACACTTGAGCCGCGGAATACCGGCCTTATTCTGGGTGGCTACGACCGCCAACTGGAATGGAATGAATTTGCCCGGGCCATTGCCGACAATCCACCAGCGTGCCTGATTGTGACCGGTGAAAACGCCAGCCGCATCCTGGCGGCCCTGAAGCAGCAGCCGCTGCCTTCGCGCATTGTGCGGGCCGAAAGTCTGAACGAAGCGGTGGCGCTGGCGCAGATTCATACGCCAAAAGGCGGCACGGTATTGCTTTCGCCCGGTGCGCCCAGTTTCGACGCCTTTGCCAATTATGCCCAACGCGGCGAGGCCTTTGAACACGCGGTGCGGCAGTCACTGGCCACGAATAACAAGACAATGAATAACCAGGCGGCAGCTACCGAACAAGTGCCCAGCCTGAAAACCGGAGAGTAATCTATGCCTCAGCTCACCATCACGGCCTCGTTCAGGCGCGCTCATGCACAAACCGGATTCATGCTGGTACTCGCCGCCTGGCTGGTCATGCCCCTGGCAATGGCCCAGCAGACCGCTGAACTGGCCGCCAAAACGACAGGCGCTCAATCAGCTGAGCCGGTGCGTCGCGTGGTCGGCCCGGCAGGGGAAGGGAAACAGGCCGAAAAATTTCCTTCGGCTCCCGCGCAAGAGCCGCAAGAAGAAAAAACCCCGGGGCTGGCTCCGGTGCCATTGCCCCGGTTGTTGATTGATAACGTGTCGAAGCAATCGGATATTGCTTTCTTGTTGGGCAAAAACCTCTATCAGCGCTGGGAGGCAGCTGTGGAGGCGGCGGACTCAGCGAAAGCGAAACAGGGCACAAAAGAAAAGCAGACTTCGGGCCGCAAAAACACCGCTGGACCAAAGGCCAAACCCGTACTCGTGGATGACAAATACCCTGCCGAGGCCGTGTTGCAACAGGCCCTCTACTGGCTGCAACAGGCGGCCGGTCAGGGGCATGGGGAAGCCGCCTTGATGCTGGGCCAGCACGCAGCCACTCAAGATGACAATGCCAATGCCCTTGACTGGTTTCAACTGGCTGGCCAGCGCCATGTGGCCAAAGCCCTGCAGTCGCTGGGCAATGTTTACCTCTCGGGCCTGCTCGGGCAAGCGCCGGACTGTCACAAAGCCGCCCAATACTACGCACAGGCGGAAAAACTGGGTGAGCCGTGGTCTTTCAATAATCACGCCTGGATACTGGCCACGGCCATGGACAAGGCGTGCCGGAACCCGGAAAAGGCCATGCGCCTGTGGTCGGCCCTGGATTGGGAAAGCGTGCCTGACAACGCCTATGCCGTGGCGAGTTTTCGCGACACCGAGGCGGCCATCCACGCGGCCTTGCGCGATTACCCCAGCGCCATCGCCGCGCAGCAAAATGCCATCGACCTGATGCGTCAGGAAGTGGATGAGGACAATGAACTGCTGGGTGAAATGCGGCAACGCCTGGACCATTACCGCGCCGGCAAGCCCTGGTTCGAGTCGGATATTGTTTCAGCTTCTGGCCAAGCCGCGAAGGAATGACTGGGCTTGCTGCCAGTTGACAGTCAACGCGCATTTTTCATCAGATATTTCTCAATCAGACCGGCACAAAACCCCACCATGGCGGGTGTGGCCCGGCCCGGCCAGTGGTATGATGCGCGCAATTCCCGATTGATTCGAGACTAACCCGAGACTAACTCATGAACGACGCACAACACCGGGCCAATATCCTGCCTGTGGGGCCGGAAGCCGATGGCCAACGGGTGGACAATTACCTGATCAAGAAGCTGAAAAATTTCCCCAGGACGCTGATTTACAAGGCCTTGCGAACCGGTCAGATCCGCGTCAATGGCAAACGCGCCAAGCAGACACAAAAACTGGCCAGCGGTGATCTGGTTCGCCTGCCACCGTTTATGATTCCCGATGGCGGCGGGCAAATTCGTGTGCCGGACAAGTGGGTGCAGGTGGTGCGTGATCGTGTGCTGTACAAATCCCCCAATTACCTGGTCATCGACAAACCCTCGGGAATGGCGGTGCACGCAGGCACCGGCGTGCCGTTTGGCCTCATTGATATTGCCCGCCAGCTGGATCAGAACCCGGATTTGCAGCTTTGTCATCGACTGGATCGCGACACCTCCGGTTGCGTGGTCATTGCCCGCAACAGCCCGGCCTTGCGCGATTTTCAGCAGCAAATGCAGCAACAAGACATCAAGAAAACCTATTTCGCCCTGCTTAAAGGGCACCTGAATGATCGCCAGGCGGTGCAGGCTCGCATTGATGTGGAAAATCGCGAAGGCGGCGAGCGCACAGTGGCGGTGCTGGAAGACGATGAACGCGGTGGCAAGTCAGCGCACACGGTGTTCAACCCCGTGGAACACTACAACCGCCAGGCCACCCTGGCCGAATGCGACCTGAAAACCGGCCGCACGCACCAGATTCGCGCTCACGCCGCCCATATCGGTCATCCGCTGGCCGGAGACGAGCGCTATGGCGACGAAAAATTCAACCGCTTCATGCAGCAGCGGGGCCTTAATCGCCTGTTCCTGCACGCCGGTTCCCTGACTTTTCGCGATGGCGAGGAAGAGACCGTGGTGTCCGCGCCCATTCCCGATGAGCTGGCGGATGTCCTGAACAAACGCTGGAACTGATCATGTCGCGCTACAAACACCCTTGCCAATACCCGGCTGGCCGGTTGGAAATGCTGACCATCGACAGCCCGTTACTGCGCGATAACCCTTGGGGCGACCCACACCAGCGCCAGGTGCCCGTGTACCTGCCACCGGGTTATGACGCCAGCACGAAGCAGTACCCGTTTATGCTTTACCTGGCGGCCTACACCGGCAGCGGACTGAAAAGTACCGCCTGGCGGGCTTTTGAGGAAAGCGTGCCCGAGCGCCTGGACCGCCTGATTGGCGAAGGCCTGATGGGGCCGGTGGTGATGGCTTTTCCCGACTGCTTTACTTACTTGGGCGGAAACCAGTACCTGGACTCACCCGGCATGGGCCAGTACGCCAGTTTTCTGCACAAGGAACTGGTGCCGGCATTGGTTGATCGCTTTCGCATCGCCCCACAAGCCGAACACCGCGCCGTGCTCGGCAAGTCATCCGGCGGTTTTGCCGCCATGCGCTGTGGCATGGACTGGCCCGGCCAGTGGGGTGCTGTGGCCAACCATTCCGGCGATGCCGGTTTCGATGTGCTTTATCAACGGGATTTCCCCGCCGTGGCCGATGTGCTGAGTCAATACGGCGGTGACCCAATGCACTTTCTAAAGCGTTTCTGGAAAAGCAAAAAAGTCACCGGCGGAGACATTCACACCCTGATGACCCTGTGCATGGCCGCCACCTACGACCCCGCCGATGAACCGGCCTGCATCCGGCTGCCCTTTGATGCGCACACCTGTGAACTCATCCCCGAACGCTGGGCACGTTGGCAGGCACACGACCCGGTACAGCGGGTGGCCGGTTCTGCCGACAACCTGGCTCAACTCAAGGGCTTGTGGGTGGATTGTGGCAGCCGCGACCAGTACATGATTCACTACGGCATGCGCCGATTGCACAACACCCTTGAAAACCACGCCATTGAACATATTTACCAGGAGTTCAATGGCACACATTCCGGCATTGATTACCGTCTGGATGAATCCCTGCCTTACCTGTATGGAAAAATCGCATGATAAAAGTCACTGAACCGGCAAAGAAATACCTGAAGAATGTCCTCGACGAGCAGGACATCGACGATTTGCACCTGCGCCTGGTGGTGGATCGCCCCGGCACGCCCATGGCCGACTGCTATTTGAATTTCTGTGAAGAAAACGAAATGGCCGAAGGCGATGAAGCGCTGGATCAGGGCGACTTCAAGATCGTCGTGGAAAAAGACCACGAGAAATACTTGCAAGGTGCCGAAATTGATTACGAAGAAACGGAAACCGGTGGTCAGCTCAACATCAAGGCGCCGGGCCTTAAGGGCAGGGAACCGGGCCAGGACGCGCCACTCAAGGAGCGTGTGGAGTGGTTTCTCAACAGCGAAATCAACCCGCAACTGGCCAGCCACGGCGGCTGGGCGCGGCTGGTGGACCTGGACGATGAAGGCTATGCCATTATTGAATTTGGTGGTGGTTGCCACGGTTGTGGCATGGCCAGCCAGACCCTCAGCATGGGCATCGAATCCAAACTGTTGCAGGCTTTTCCTGAAATCAAGGGCGTGCTGGACGCCACCGACCACAGCACCGGCGAAAACCCGTATATAGCCGCCAGTTAACCTCTGATCGAATCATGACACGGCTTCTTGCGGCGTAAAATCGTCCATTTCGGACGTTGCAAACCTTCGCAATAGCCTTGCTATTACGTGCGGTTTGCGCCTTGAACTGAACAATTTTTCACGACAATCTGCTCGCGCCAGATTCAATCAGAGGTTCCCAAGCGGGTTTCACCGGTTAGACATGCCGGAAAACAGAGCAAACAAGACAATTGAAATACAATACGATAGAGATGAAGGTTAGCTGAGGAACAATCATGAGCGAACATGTTTACGACGCCACTCAGGCGGATTTTCAGCAAAAAGTCATTGAGGAGTCATTCAAGCGGCCCGTGGTGGTGGATTTCTGGGCCGACTGGTGCGGTCCCTGCCGCATGTTGATGCCTGTTTTGCATCAGGTGGTGGACAGCTACGGCGGTCAAGTGGCCCTGGCCAAGGTCAACACCGACGCCGAGCAGGCGCTGGCCATGCAGTATGGCATCCGCTCCCTGCCCACGGTGGCGCTTTTTCGAAATGGTGAAATTGTCGATCAGTTCATGGGCGTGCAACCGGAAGGCACCATTCGCCAGTTTATCGAAAAACACATCGAAAGCGCCCCTGACGAGGAATGGCTGGCCATTCAGGACGCCATAGAAAAAGGCCAGACAGACGTCGCCATGGAAAAACTGCAGCATCGCGATGATGACAAGTCCCGTCTGCAACTGGTGCAGTTGCTCATGCAACAGGGCGAACTGGACAAGGCCCGCGAAATCTGGAAAGCCTTGCCTCACGATGTTCGTACCTCTCCAGCGGCAGAAAAACTGGCCAGTGCGTTGCAGTTGCTGGACTTGCAGGACAAGCTGGCCGACAAGCCGGAAATCGGTTCCGCCATCGGCCACATTGCCGCCGGTGAAGTGGAAAATGGCGTCAAGGCGTTATTGCAGGTATTGGAAAACACCACGGGCGATGACCGCGATGCCGTGCGCCAGGCGTTGGTGAATGCGCTCAATCTGGTGGATGATCCCGCTGCGCGCGCGGCTTTTCGGCGCCAGATGGCCGCCACGCTGTTTTCGTAAATCCAGGCAAGCTGGCCCCAAAACTGATATTCTTGCGCATTATTTGGCGCTATTTAACGGAGAAACTCATGCACAACCCAAGTCGTTTTCGTTTTTCCCCACTGGCCGTGTTGGTCGCGCTGGTATTCAGCCTGCAGGCACTGGCTCAGGCTCAGCCGCGTCCGGTCAAGGCGCCCCCGCGGCCTGATTACCTGCAGATGGTGTACCCGGCCGATCAGCACCTGTTTATCGGCCCGCAACCGTTTTACCCGGACTTGCAGCGACTGAAGCAGGCCGGAATCACCAAGGTGATCAATTTCAGAACACCGGAAGAAATGAAGCAGCTGCGTTTTGATGAAGCGGCTGAATTGAAGAAAATGGGCATTGATTATGTGATGATCCCCATCGGTGGCAAGGCGTTTCCGCGCAGCCCGGAACAGACCAAGGCCCTGGCTCAGGCGTTGGCCGGTGAGCAGGGCAAGGTGCTGATGCACTGCCGCTCCGGTCATCGCGCTTCCGAGGCCTATATTGCCTGGTTGATCAATGAAAAAGGCGTGCCGGTCAACGAAGCACTGGATCGCGCCCGGGCTTTTGGCTGGTGGCCGCCGGGGCTGGAAGGGTTATTGGGCAAAAAAATGATCGTCACGTTGGAAGACCCATCTCCCAAGACAAGCGCCCAAAAGCAGTAAGGTCTCCCCTGACTCTTGACTCTTTGATGATAACGCGGCCAGTCTTGGCCAGGAAATGGCAGCACGCATGAAACCCCCACCGGCTATCCGAATTATTCCGGCCTTTGCCGTGCCCTTCGGGGTGGCGGCATTGCCGGATGCCGAATCCCTCAATGCCGAACTCAAAGCGTTATTTCTGGCGCGCGAGGCCGAAGGCGCTCACTACCGCAACCCGAACCAGAACTCGGTGGCCACCGATGAACTGTTCGAGAGTCACTTTGACCTGTTTTCCTGGCAAGAACCGTGCATACAGCGTCTGAAAAACGCCATCACCGATCACGTGCTGGAAATGATCGGCATGGTTAATCAGTACAAACGCAAAACCGTGGATGAATTCGAAGTCTATGCCGATGCCTGGTTCCACATTACACGCAAAAACGGTTATTTTGTGAACCACAATCACCCCATGGCCAGCTGGTCTGCGGTGTATTGCGTGGACAGCGGAGAAGCGCCGGGGCAAGCGCTGGTGGATTCGGGCGTGACCCGCTTTTTCCACCCCAATCCCGCCGCCAATCAATACCTGGACCCTGGTTTGTTGCAAATGACCAAAGCGCCTTTTGGCTTCGGCCATCAGGTCTTCAAGCTGCAAGCCGGCCAGCTGCTGATTTTCCCTTCCTGGCTGATGCACGAAGTCAGCCCTTACAAAGGCGGTGGCACCCGGATCACGGTGGCCACTAATTACTGGTTCCGTCACCCGAAAATGGACGTCCAGCAAGGGCCGCGCGTTCGTTAGGGAAGCTCTGATCGAATCATGACACGGCATCTTATGGCGTAAAATCGTCCATTTCTGCGTTGCAAACCTTCACAATAGCCTTGCTATTGCGTGCGGTTTGCTCCTTGAACTGAACGATTTTTCACGACAATCTGCTCGCGCCAGATTCAATCAGAGCTTCCCTAGATCAGTTTGCTCATAGCCTGAATTCATGCCTTGGTCCTACCTTTTTGACAGGCGCCAATCCTATCCGACGAACTTCAGGCCATGACATGCCACACCCGTCTCCGGTACAGTTTGGTTGGTTTCTCCTGCCTGAATTTTCGTGGTTTTCTCTCTCAAAAAAGCCACCGTACATACGAATTTTAAAAAATAGAGCACCAACTCCAAACGACCGTTTGAAAAAAGGGGTGGAGCTGGTGTAAAGTGTGGCCTGCGTCACGGAATCCCACGTCCGGCTGGCGCATAATTTCCGCGCAAATACAAATAACAATAATAACTCCATACCACACGGCGCATTTTCTTACCATCACGATCAAAATAGGGAGGTCTATTTGATGAAATTTTCTCGCCTGGCATTTATTGCCGCTTTTTTCCTGGCTCCGGTGAGCCATGCTGCCACCGGCGTTGCGCTGGTGCATGGCACGGGTCACCAAACCAATGCCGCTGCTGATTACTGGCAATGGGGCATGGTCAATTCCATTCGCCAGGGTTTGCCCGATCAGAGCAACTACGTAGTTATCAACTGCAATTTTGAAAAATACATGTGGGATTCCCAGGCCGCCGGTTGTCTGGCCGATCAGCTCACCACGTTTATCAATAGCAAGAACATTACGGACCTGGTGGTGATTACGCACTCCAATGGCGGCAATGTCATGCGCTGGATCATGTCCAACCCCACCTGGGACAGTCGTTACCCCAACATCATCAACAAAATCCGCTGGGTCAACGCACTGGCGCCTTCATCCAAGGGCACTCCGTTGGCCAATGCGGTCATGCAGGGCAATGTGTTTGAAAGTGCCCTGGGGTGGCTGCTGGGCTACAAATCTGATGCCGTGCGCATGCAACAGACTTCATGGATGGCTTACTACAACGCCAATTACCTGTATGGCACCTCCGGCCGACCGGCCCTACCCAAAGGTTTCTGGAACGTGGTGGGCACCGATGTTGAAACGGCCGTATGGGATAGCGACAGCTATTGCGGCGGCTACGCCCTGAATGTGGGACTGGAAGTCACCCAGGCCTGGTTGAGCAGCTGCTCCGACGGCTTCCTGGACTGCTCCTCCCAGGAAGGCGCGGGCACCACCTGGTTCCGGGACAAAAGCCGCATGGCCGGTGGTGAGCCATTGAGCCACAACCAGAGTCGTCGCCAATGCTTTGGCCTCGATGTTATTCTGCGCAACGACATTTAAGGAGCTGCTGACATGAAAACCAATTTCACACTTAAACACACAGTGGCCCTTGCCCTTGGCTTTACCATTTCCGCTATCGCTGCCGCTGCCGGGCCTCAGGCCAAATGGAATGAGACCGTGACAATGGACGACAGTCTGTTACAAAAATCTACTCAGGTGGATGCCTCCCTGATCAACACCAGCCGTGATCCGGTGGTGTTCAGCTATGCCATTGACGCGGATCAGGCACTGGACTTTTCACCTGCTGTTTATACCGAAAAAAGCCGCCAATACTGGCTGGACAGTACAGGTGACAAGCTGGCTACTGGTCTTAAGCTGCCCGTGACCGGCGGCGACACGGTCATCCGCATCAGTCCCTTGTCCACCGGCAAGGCCGTGAGTCTCAATGCGACTCAGGTCCAGTTGCAAGCCGCAGGTAAAGCCATTGAGCTGGATGTTTTTGCCGACGCCCAAAGCGTGCAGAAAACCGGCGTGCCCTTTCCGCGGAACACGGTGGCGTTTAAGGCGCATTTGCCGGCTGGAAAAGCGGTATTAAAAGTAACCGGTCTGGATCAGAAAGTACCCGTGGTGGTGCACGTGTTTGAGCCGCAATCCAGCCAGGTATTGGAACTGGGTACCAGCAAGGCCACCTTCAACGCCAATGAGCCGATTCAGGTTGTGGCCGCCTTGCGCGATGGCCAAAGCACCCAAAACGCCCAATGGCAGGGGTACGTCAGCCTGCCAGATGGTCGCGTGGCCGGTGAACTGAAATTTACCCGCCAACCGGATGGCCGATTTCAGGCTTCACTGCCGGTTTCCCAACTGACAGGCCTGGCCAATGGACTGTGGACTGCCCACGTTTTTGCCACCAACGACAAGGTCATGCGCGATGCGCAAACGGCTTTTGCCGTCAACTTGCCGGTGGCCGGCTTCAATAGCCAGCTGGATGTCATGCGTGATAAAAGTGGAACGGCGCGTGTGAATATTGGCGTCACCGTGGCGCAAGAAGGCCGTTTCGAGGTACGGGGCGTGTTATTTGGCCGTGACGCCAGCAATAAGGCTGTGCCGTTTGCCGTGACCCAGTCAGCCGCCTGGTTGCCAAAGGGCGCTCAGACCTTGAGCTTACCCATAGACGCGGGTTTGCTGGCCAAATCCGGCCTCAAGGCACCGTTTGAAATTCGTCAGGTGCAATTGCGGGATCAAAGCCGTCTGGCGCCGGTGCAATCGGTGGCCGCTGGTATTACCGTCCTGGCTTTGCCCCAAGAACTGCGGCCGTCGGGTCAGGGTTTTGCCCGACGCTGATTAAAGCGCTGATAAAACCTCCAGGGAAGCTCTGACTGAATCTGGCGCGAGCGGATTGTCGTGAAAAATTGTTCAGTTCAAGGCGCAAGCCGCACGCAATAGCAAGGCTATTGGGAAGGTTTGCAACGCAGAAA
>WGBZ01000292.1 GCA_015494035.1 Lysobacterales bacterium
TGGCCTTGATGCGGCGGATCAACATGGACTTTTCGTATTTATCCGCCACCTGACCGGCAAAGGCGGAAAACAGGAAAAAAGGCAGGATAAACAGCCCAAAAGCCAGATTAACCAGCAGGTTGCTGTCACCTTCTGCCGAGTCCTTGACCACCTTGTAGGCTATCAGAATCACCAGCGCATTCTTGAAAACATTGTCATTGAAAGCGCCCCAGAACTGGGTCAGAAAAAAAGGCAGAAACCGGCGTTGCCGCAACAAATGCGGCTCGTTCTGTTGGTGCATCAGGACATCCCCACTCCGTTCACAGACCCAGCTTGGGCAAACTCCCAGTCTACCAAACCGGGTCCAATTTCAAAAACGAATTTTACAATTGCTGACCCACTTCGTTTGACCTGCCTCCACGGGCTTGTTATTCTCAATCGGAAATTGTTATTCAAAGCCGTCAAACAAAAGGAGGAAGCCATGGGATTTTTCGATTTTATTTCAGACGCCGGCGCCAAGATTTTTGGTGAGAAGGAAAGCAGTGAGGACGTCACCGTTCCAATCAAGCAACACATTGCCAATCACGGCATTGATACCAGCCAGATACAGACCCAGTTCCGCGAAGGTACCGTCGTGCTCAGCGGTTACGTGCCAGATCAGGAACAAAAAGAAAAAGCGGTGCTGGTGGCGGGCAACGTGGCTGGCGTCAAAGGCGTCCAGGACAACCTGATTGTGGGCGCACCGGCGGTTGGCGAAAGCGAACAGGCCAGCGCCGAACCCAGCAGTGATGCCGCCAGCGGTGAAGCGCAGTGGGAATCAAAAACCTACACCGTGCAACCGGGCGATACCCTGTCCAAAATTGCCAAGGAAATGTATGGCGATGCCATGAAGTATCCGGTTATTTTCGAAGCCAACCGCCCCATGCTGAAAGACCCAGATCACATTTATCCAGGTCAGGTCTTGCGCATTCCAAAAATCTGAAAAACCGGCAAAATTTGTCACTTGCCCGGCAATAACGGGCAGAATTCCGAAAAGAGGTGGCCTTTCCACCTCTTTTTTATCTTTCCCCTTTACGCATGAGCGACCACAAGACTTCAGCGTCACAATACCCTCTCACCTGGTGGTAAAATAAGACCTGCAGGCCAGCTACTGGCCACACTGCAGGGGGGGGGGACATGAATAACGCATTGCCTGAAAGCACCATCACACGCCTGTTGCTCCGGCTCGATAATGACGAGTCGTCTTCACAAGCCAATGCCCTGTTTGAAAGCCTGTACCAGGAAATCCATGCCCTGGCCATTCAACAGCTGCGCCGGCTGACACCGGGCCAGACCCTGACCCCCACCGTTTTGGTGCACGAATGCTATCTTCGGGTGCTGCAAAAGGACGCCGCCAGCTTCCAGAGCAGTCAGCACATGCTGGCGCACCTGGCAAAAGTCATGCGCTGTTATCTGGTGGATGCCGTGCGCATGAAAAATGCCGCCAAGCGCGAAGTGCCCATGGAAAATCTACCCCTGGGCACCAGCACCGAAAGCGGCATCAATACCGACCTGCTCGACCTCGACAAAACGCTGGAACTGATGGAGGAAATTCGCCCGGACCTGGCCCGGCTGATGGAAATGCGCTATTTTCTCGGCCTCAGCATTGCCGAAATTAGTGAATTTTCCCCCCTGTCTGAGCGGCAGCTTTTCCGCCGCTGGACAAAAGCAAAAACCCTGTTTATCGCCTTGAGCCGACGTGATGAAAAATAAGGCCATCACCGTCTGGAAACGAATCAGGCCGGGCACAACAGCTGGTGAAGCAAGTCGGCTTGCGTCTGCATGGTCGCTGCCCGTACTGGTACTGGCAATATCCTGCCTTGCCAACGCATGAACACCAACGAGAAAAAAAACTGGGCAGAGGCGTTCAGCCATTTTGAACAGCTTGACGAGGCGGCAAAACAATCCTTTGACAACTACCGCAAGGAGAAAGCAATCCCCACGGCTATTGCCAAAAAAATCGCCTTGCTGATTGAGGGCGAAACCCATGAAACCACGCGCTTGCAGGCCCAGTTCAAAGAATCCCGCAAGCTGGCCAATCTGGAAATTCTGAAAAACCGGGAAGGGGAGCGATTGGGCAATTACCGTCTGCTGAAACTCATCGGCCACGGTGGCATGTCTGCCATTTACCTGGCCAAACGGATCGACACCAACCTGCAACGCAAAGTGGCCGTCAAGATCCAACTGCTGCCCAATAACAGCGAGGAAATGGTCGACGTGTTTCTGCAGGAGCAACTGCTGCTGTCACGCCTGAATCACCCCAACGTGATTTCCATGCTGCATGGCAGCGTCACCGAAGACGGCATCCCTTACCTGGTCATGGAATACCTGCCCCAGGCACGCACCATCAGCCAGTGGGTCAGCGAAGAAAAACCCAACCGAGAAACCCGCATCAAGAAATGCCTGCAACTGTGCCAGGCCGTTGAGCATGCGCACGCCAACCGCATTGTGCACAGCGACATCAAACCCGGAAATATTCTGATTGATGACCATGGCCAGGTGAAACTACTGGACTTCGGCATCGCCTCTTTCCTGACCTGGCAACTGCCGCGATTCAGCCACTTGGGCTTATCGCCCTCATATGCCGCCCCTGAACAGATTCGGGAAGAAGCCATCACTCACCAGGCTGATATTTATTCCACCGGCATCGTTATTGCCAGCGTGTTATGCGATGGCAAGCCCGTACTGCCAAAACCCCGAATCGGCGACCCCCGGGCGGACAGCCTGAGCCTGAAAAAACACCTGGATGCCCATCGGGTTGACCCGGACCTGCAAGCCGTATTGCAAAAAGCCACGGCTGCAGAGCCCGCCATGCGCTACGCTCGCATCAGCGATCTGGCAGCTGATCTGAAAAACTGGCTGAATCTCGCCCCCTTGAGCATCCGCACAAACTCACTGGCATATCGCCTGCGCTTGTGGGTTCGGCGACATAAGCCCCTGGCACTGGCCATGGCACTGGTGGTTCTACTATCCCTGGCCAATGGCTGGCTGCTCTGGCGGCTATTCCTTGCACACCCGTAGCCAATAAAAATGCCGCAAGCCTGGGAAAGAGGATTTTTTACCCCGCACTGACATCCCGCAGGGAAATCCCACTGTGTACAGCCGGCTTGCCTTTTTCCCTGCCCTTGCTATGATTTGTAACAACTGCATGGGGGACCGAAAGCACGTTGGACAATACCGGCAAAATCACCGCCATCCTGAAAGACATGGAAGACCAGACCGGGGCTTCCATCAATGACCTGTTTCAATCCCTGTATCAGGAAATCCATGCCCTGGCCGTGCAGCAGCTGCGCCGCCTTTCTCCGGGGGAAACGCTGACCCCCACGGTGCTGGTGCACGAATGCTACCTGCGCCTGATCCAGCAGCACAAACAGAAATTCAAGGACTCCCACCACATGCTCTCGCACCTGGCCAAGGTGATGCGGTGCTATCTGGTGGACAGTGTGCGGCACAAACAGACGGCAAAAAAACAGCATCTCGTTATTACCGATGCCCAACGCCTTCAGGGTCAGGACGGGTTTAACCTGGATTTGCTGGACCTGGAAAAAACCCTGCTGATGATGGAAAAAATCGATCCGCAACTGACACGCCTGATTGAGATGCGCTATTTTCTGGGCCTTAAAATTACAGAGATCAGTGAACTGACCAAACAGAGTGAACGGCATTTGTATCGCCAGTGGAAAGACGCCAAAACGCTGTTTATCGCCCTTAGCAACCGGGATAAAAACCCCGACTTCAACAACAGCAGGAACCATTAACCCGGCATCATAATATACTGCGGCAGGCAATAAAATCGGCAAGGCAAGAAAACAGAGGGGGAACACATGCAAAACAACCATTCAAACAACGGCGCGCATGGCAAGGATGACGAGAAACATTGGGCCAGGGCTTTTGCCATTTTCAAACAATTGGAAAATAGCGGCTATCGCGACATCGAGGCAGCCATTACCAAGCATGGACTGAATGAGGCAGAACAAAAAATCCTGTACCAATTGCTGGCGGCCCAAAAACAACAAACCGCCGTGCTCGACAATGCCTTTATGCAGAGCACCGATGCCATTGATCAGGCCCTGCTGAAAAACCGCATTGGGGAAATACTTGGGGAGTACCAGCTCATTGACTTGTTGGGCTCTGGTGGCATGTCGGCCGTTTACCTGGCGAAACGGGTGGACACCGACATTCAGAAAAAAGTGGCCATTAAAGTCCTGTTGTTCCCCTCCATTGCGCCTGCCATGCTGGAACTGTTTTTACAGGAGCAACAGTTGCTCTCGCGCCTGAACCACCCCAATATTGTGTCCATGCTGCACGGCGCTCTGGCCACCGATGGAACACCCTACCTGGTCATGGAATACATCCCGAATGCGCTCACCATTGCCGACTGGGTACGGGAAAACCATGCCCGGACAAATGACATTATCGAAGTCATGTTGCCCCTGTGTGACGCCATCGCCCATGCCCATTCACACCTGATTGTGCACAGTGACATCAAACCCGGCAACGTGCTCATCGATGACAATGGCGTGGTGAAGCTGCTGGACTTTGGCATCGCCTCGTTTCTGCGTAAACAGGAAGGCGAAAACATACCAGCCATGTCGCCTGCCTATGCCTCACCGGAACAACTGGCGGGCAAGCCACTTACGGTCAGCTCCGATATTTATTCCACCGGGCTTTTGCTGGCCGAGCTATTGACCGGGGCCGAATCCGCTCAAATAAGCGACCCTGACAAAAACAGTCAGACCAGACCAGAAGCACTCCTCCAGCAGCTCAAAGACCAACACATTGACGGAGATCTGCAGAAAATCGTCCTCAAGGCCACACAGCCCGATCCGGATAACCGCTACGCGAGCATCCAGGATTTCCGCAGTGACCTGCAACGCTGGTTAAACAAAGAACCCGTGATGGCACACCCCGGCGGCACACTATACCGCCTGAAAAAACTCATTCGCCGACGCACTGCCCTGTCACTGGCCATCACCGGGCTGGCCATTGCCCTGATCACCGGGGTGATTCTGCTGGAAGCCGAAAACCGCAGAACCCGCCTGGAAGCCGAAAAAGCCCGCCAGATTACCCGGTTTATGCTGGATGCCTTTGCCATCAGCGACCCGGACATGGCCAAGGGCATCGACTTCACCGCGCGAGACATTCTCACCACAGCCAAACAAAAACTGGATGGCCAATCATTCAGCAACCCGGACGTGCGCGACACCCTGCAAGCGGCCATTGCCGCGGCGGAAAACCGCTTGGGCAACTTTGCCGAGGCCTATGCCACGGCACAACCGTTACTGGCGCAAAAAGAACCGCTGAGCCAGGCGGTGGAAGCGGCGACGGAATCCCTGGTTCAGATGGGTCAGGTCAAAAAGGCCGCCGATCTGCTCAATCGTCAGGGGCACAGAATGAAAGGGGATGCTCATGCCTACTGGCAAGCGCGTCTGGCGGCATCCCAGGATCGTTTTGATGAAGCCAAACAGTGGCTGGCCAAAGCCGATACGCTGGCCGAAACGGAGACAGATCCGGTCTTTGCCATCAAGCGCCAGCGCTTGCGTGGCGATATTCTCTTCAAGGAAGGCAAAAACGACCAGGCCATGCGGATTTTCCAGCAAGCCCTAACGTCAGCGAAAGAAACGCTGGGAGCTCAACACAGCCAGACATTGGGCCTGCAGCAACACATTGCCACCATTTACAACGATCGGGGTGAATTTGACCGCGCCTTCCCGGAACTCGAGAAGTTACTGAGCGCCCAGGAACAGCACTTCAGCCGCAATCACCCGGTATTGATCCTCACCTTGCTGCAACTGGCGGGCAACCGGCAATACAAACAGGACTTTGCAGCGGCGCAAACCTACGCCCAGCGCGCCTTGCAAATAGCCACGGAAACCGTGGGTGAAAACAGCCTGCTGGCCGGCCGCAGTCACAACTTGCTGGGCATACTGGCTTACCGACAGGGGAAAATCGCTCCCGCCATTGCGCATTTGCAAAATGCCAGCCAGATTTATCACCAGCACCTGGGGCGCTCACACCGGGAAAGTGGCGAAATCGATACCACGCTGGCCAACCTCCTCATTGCCAGCGGCCAGCCGGAAAAAGCAGAAGAATTACTGATGCCGGTGGCCGAGGCGCAGCGGGAAAAACTGGGCGCTGATCACAAAGCCAGCATTTACAGTCAGTTGACCCTCACCAAGGCGCTGAATGCGCAACAGAAATACCGCCAGGCCCTGCAACGGGCCACAGAAACCCTGCCTTTGGCCATTAAGGGCGTGGGTGAAAAACACCCTATGACAGTCGCCCTGCGCAAGGGTCAGGCCGATGCGTTTTTTGGCCTGGGTCAGTACGCGCAAGCGATAAATGGGTATGAAAAAGTCCTGGACAGCGACTTTATGCAACAACAAACACAACAACAACCGGCCTTGCTCAATCAACTGGCCAAAAGCCAGTGGCTTGATGGGCAAAGGGACAAAGCCCGTCAAACCTTTGCCGAGGCCAAACAGAAAGCCGCCGCTGTGTTCGGCCACGAAAGCCCGGCATTTCGACGCGTGCTGGCAGAGCAAAAGGCGTTTCTGGAAAATTCCGACAAGCCCAAACAGCCCTGAACCAATCTGACATCACTGCCTAGACCATGCACACAAAAACGGCCCGGAAAATCCGGGCCGTTGTCTTATCCTCATCGCCTTTAGGGAAGCTCTGATCGAATCGTGAACTCGCTTCTCACGCCTGAAATGTCCGATAACTGCGTTGAAGTCCTTGCCAATAGCCGGCTATTTGCTGCGAACTTCGCCTTGTTCTCGAACATTTCCGGCATAATCTGCTTCGTCCAGATTCAATCAGAGCTTCCTTAGCGGGCAGGCATTTGGATCAATGATCCATGTCGTCCTTGTAAATGCGATCACTGCATTCAAAGGCCTGCTGCGGGTCGATCATCACAAAATAACCCGTGCCTCCATTCAAAAAGCTGTAGTTAGTAAAAGGGGAGCTACCATCCTCGGTAACGATTGAGCCCACATTGCCAAAGTAATCAAACAGGACATGGTGTGGCACATCGCCCAGTCCATTGCCCAATAAGCCGCCAAGGGCCACTTGCTGGATAACCGGCGTCACGCACTGGAAAGGCGGTCCCTGGTCCAGGAAGGGGTGCTGGAAAACAACACCGGCACCGCCAAAGGAACCCGCATCGCCAATACCGGGAACCACCTTAAAGACATTTTTACTGGGCTGCTGGTAATACAC
>WGBZ01000293.1 GCA_015494035.1 Lysobacterales bacterium
AAGGTGGAGAGTTCCAGAAACGGACTGCCGGGATCCAGCAACTGGCGGATGCGGTCACGCACCAGCATTTTGCCCCGTTGCACGTGTTTGCTGCGGGCCTTCTCGGAGCCGCCATGCCGGGTGGTTTCAACCACCTGCCGGAGTTCGTCCACCAGTGCTTGCATGTGCGCCTGGTTTTCCAGGAAATCCGGGGCTTCCGGGTTGATCTGACTGCGTATGCGCGGCATAAGTTTTCCTGTGCCTGAGATTAAACCAGCTCGATGGCCACGGCCGTGGCTTCTCCGCCACCGATGCACAAACTGGCAATGCCGCGTTTCAGCCCTTTCTGCTTCAAGGCATACAGCAGCGTCACCAGAATGCGGTTGCCCGAGGCGCCAATGGGATGGCCCAGGGCCGTGGCGCCACCGCGCACATTCACCTTGGCGTGATCGATGCCCAGTTCTTTCATGGCCGCCATGGTGACCACGGCGAAGGCCTCATTGATTTCAAACAGGTCAACATCATCCACGCTCCAGCCCAGTTGATCCATGAGTTTCTGCATGGCAGTCACCGGCGCGGTGGTGAACCAGGCCGGCTCTTGCGCGTGCTGGGTATAGCCGCAGATTTTTGCCAGCGGTTGCAGGCCGTTTTTTTCCACGTATTCAGCTGAAGCCAGCACCGTGACCGATGCGCCATCGGAAATCTTGGAGGCATTGGCCGCCGTCACCGTGCCGCCGTCCCGCTTGAAGGCCGGGCGCAGATTGGGAATTTTGTCTATCACGCACCGGCCGGGTTCTTCGTCCATATCGACCACGGTCTCCTGACGACGCACAGTGACCGGTACCGGGACAATTTCTTCTTCAAACTCACCCGAAGCAATGGCCTGCTGGGCACGCTTGACGCTTACGGCGGCAAAGGCGTCCTGTTGCTCGCGACTGAAGTCGTATTTTTCCACGCAGGATTCGGCAAACACGCCCATTAACTTGTCGTCATACGGGTTGGTCAGGCCATCGTAAAACATGTGATCCACCACGGTATTATCGCCCAGGCGGTAGCCGGAACGGGCGCCAGGCAGCAGGTAAGGCGCCAGGCTCATGTTCTCCATGCCACCGGCCACGGCCAGTTGGGCTGAACCCGCACCAATGGCATCAGCGGCCAGCATGACGGTTTTCATGCCCGAGCCACACACCTTGTTGACCGTGCTGCACGGTGCCGAAAGCGGCAAACCCGCTCCCAGGGCGGCCTGACGTGCCGGTGCCTGCCCCACGCCGGCTGGCAACACACAGCCCATGAGCACTTCATCAATGTCAGTGGTTTTAATGCCGGCTTGTGCCACGGCCGCGGCGATGGCTGCAGCCCCCAGCTTCGGTGCCGGAGTCTTGGCAAACTGGCCCTGGAACGATCCGATAGGAGTTCTTTTTGCACCAATGATATACACAGGTTTCTTCATGTTGTTTCTCACTTTGTTTTCAGTGTGTTTTTGCGTTGCGGTAAAGCTCTCGACCAATCAGCATCAAGCGGATTTCGTTGGTGCCGGCACCGATGTCGTAAAGTTTGGCATCACGCAGCAAACGGCCCGTGGGATACTCATTGATGTATCCATTGCCACCGAGCACCTGTATCGCTTCCAGGGCCACCCTGACCGCATTGACCGAGGCGTTATACAGACACGCGGCCGGATCCAGGCGCGATTCTATGCCTGCATCATAATCTTTTGCCACGCCATAGGCAAAGTAGCGGGCCGACTGCAAATCATTGTACATCTGCCCCAGTTTGGCCTGCATGAGGCCGAACTCGCCTATGGGCTTGCCAAACTGTTGCCGTTGCGCCGTGTAGGGCACAGCGATGTCCATGGCCGCCTGCATGATGCCCAGCGGGCCACCAGACAAAACCAGCCGCTCGGTGTTCAGCCCGGCCATGAGGATACGCACGCCCTCGTTGACCTCACCCAGTACGTTTTCCTCGGGGATTTCGCAGTCTTCAAACACCAGTTCGCAGGTGTTGGAACCGCGCATTCCCAGTTTGTCCAGCTTTTGCGCGGTGGAAAAGCCTTTCATGCCCTTTTCCACAATAAAAGCGGTGATGGTGTGAGCGCCCTGCTCTTTGGGCGCGGTGCGCATGTACACAATCAGCACATCGGCATCGGGGCCGTTGGTAATCCACATCTTGTTGCCGTTGGCGATCCAGCGATCCCCTTTCCTGACGGCCGTGCAACGCATGGAGCCCACCACATCGGAACCGGCTCCGGGTTCACTCATGGCCAGTGCGCCCACTTTCTTGCCTGCGCACAAGTCCGGCACATAGCGTCGGCGCTGGGCTTCTGTCGCGTGTTTGTAGAGGTTGTTGAGGCACAGGTTGGAATGGGCGCCGTAGGACAAACCCACCGAAGCCGAAGCCCGGGAGATTTCTTCCATGGCCAGCACGTGCGCCAGGTAACCCATGTCCGTGCCGCCATATTCGGCCGGAATGGTCATGCCGTGCAAACCGAGTTCGCCCATCTTTTCCCACAAGTCAGCGGGAAATTCATTCTCCCGATCGATGGCATCGGCACGCGGCGCGATTTCCTTGTCGGCAAAGTCCCGCACCGTGTCCCGCAGCAGGTCCAGCTCTTCACCCAGCCTCATTTCCCCAATCATGGCACTGTCCTGTTGGCAGAGCCGCCCACGGCTGCCGTGGCATTCCTGAGGCGGCGCTGTCGTGAAACAAAAATGCCACCGCAAGGGGTGGCATCTGTGATCCGGAATTAAACGATCTTGTTTTCGATGGCGTGACCATGGCCATTCTTGACCCGGCCTGAAAACAGGTTTTTGCGCTGCGCCATGTAAGGCATTTTGATCTTGCCAATTTTGGCGATGCGCTCTTCTGCCATGCGGTCTGCCGCCTGCCAGGTGGGAATGTTGTCCCGCTCGGCAATATCAAAAATTTTCTTGATGCCGTAATAGATATTGCGGGTCATGCGCATGGCGCGTTCGCGATTATACCCTTCCAGCTCGATGGACACGTTCATGAGTCCACCGGCATTAACGGCATAATCCGGGGCGTAGAGGATACCGCGACGTTCCAGTTCGTTGCCGTCTTCCGGCGTGGCCAATTGGTTGTTGGCACTGCCACAAACAATATCAAAGTGAAAACGTGGAATGGTGTCGGCATTGACCGTACCGCCCAGTGCACAGGGCGAATAGACATTGGCTTCCACGTCGTAGATATCGTCCAGGCTCACGGCTTCGCAACCCAGCTCGTCCACGGCCTTCTGAACCGATTCCTCATTGATATCGGTGACAAACACCTTGGCGCCCTCGCCACGCAACAGTTTAATCAGCTCCATGCCCACGTGACCGGCGCCCTGCACCGCATAGGCGTATTTGCCCACGTCCTGATTGCCGTATTTTTTCTCAAGAGAGGCCTTGATGCCCTGCAGGGTTCCCAAAGCGGTGAAAGGCGACGGGTCACCACTGCCGCCGTGCACCTGGTGCACGCCCACCACGTTTTCGGTTTCCTGGAAAACGTATTCCATGTCATTGACGTCAATGCCCACGTCTTCGGCGGTGATATAACGGCCACCCAGGGAGTCAATAAAACGGCCAAAGGCACGGAACAGTTCCTCGGACTTGTCTTTTTTCGGGTCGCCGATGATGATGGACTTGCCACCGCCCAGATTCAGCCCTGAAACCGCTGCCTTGTAGGTCATGCCGCGCGACAGGCGCAACACGTCGTCCAGCGCCTCCTGCTCGGTGGCATAGGGCCACATGCGCAAGCCGCCCAGGGCCGGGCCCAAAACGGTGTTGTGAATGGCGATAATGGCTTTAAGACCGGCTTCCTTGTTGTGGCAGAAAACCACTTCTTCGTGCTCGGTCTGGTGCAGGGTTTCAAAAAGATTCATGGTATGACTCTCCAAAGTAATGCGTAAATCAGCCACAGCCGGCAGGCCATTGGCTGGATTTCAGGCAGTCGCGCAGGCGCAACCTGAACATGCCCGGGCTCTCTCTTTTTGGATTATTGGGTGATCCGCGCTCGCGCCTTGCGGTGACTGGCTCTCTGGCCGGTTTTATTGCGAGCCGGGTCCAGGCGATTTCTTGTGACCGCCTACCGAACCTGAATTAACTGACTGTGCCAGTGGCTGGTGTTCCGGTTACTGATTCCGGCATTGTGTTTTGTGAAGGCCACTGACGCGCGCGTATTCTACCGCAAAAAGGCGCGCATTTCTGCTTCGTATTCACCCACTGGCTTGCCGGGCTTGGCGGCACTGAAAATCAGAACTGTAAACTCAGTACAAACGCCACCAACAACGTCACGACCACGGGTATCAGCAGGGAAACAACGGCAATGTCCTTGTAGGACTGCCGGTGCGTCAGGCCACAGATGGTCAGCAAGGTGATCACCGCGCCATTGTGCGGCAGGGTATCAAAGCCGCCGGAAGCCATTGAGGCCAAACGATGCATCCACTCCAGTGGAATATGGTATTGCTGAGCCAGTTGCAAGTAGGTGTCGCCCAGGGCTTCCAGGGCAATGCTCAGTCCACCGGAGGCCGAGCCGGTAATGCCGGCCAACACATTCACCGCCACCACTTCCGACAACAGGGGGTTGCCGGGCGCCACATTGAGCACAGCCTCCTTAACGATAGCAAAAGCCGCCAGCGAGGCAATGGTGACGCCATAACCGACTTCTGAGCCGGTATTGAAGGTCGGCAGCATGGAACCCAGCGCACCGGCGGTCACGGAACGGTTGAGGCTTTTGAAACGCCGGAAATTCAATACCGCCACCACAATATTGGCCGCAAACAGGGACACGATCATGGACCAGATCCCCTGCACTTTTCTGACCGGTATGGGGCCGAATTTCGGATCAGAAAGGTACGCTGTGTCCATCTGCGGCAACCAGTATTTGGTAAACACAAAACTCACCACCATCACCGTCACAATGGGCAAAATGGCCACCCAGAAACCCGGCAGGGATTCTCCGGGTATGTGTTCCGGCTCCTGACTGTGGCCACTGCCGTAACCTTCCCCGGCATTGGCGCGAATGCTGCGGTTTATCCATGCCAGGCCCAACAACATAATAACCAGTCCGGACACCAGCCCCACCACCGGCGCGGCATAAATGGTGGTGCCAAAATAACTGGTGGGAATGATATTGTGAATCTGTGCGGTGCCCGGCAGACAGGTCATGGTAAAGGTAAAGGCCCCCAGGGCGATGGCCGCGGGCACAAAGCGCTTGGGCATGTCTGCCTCTCGAAACATGGCCGCTGCCAATGGATACACGGCAAAAGCCACCACAAAAGCCGACACGCCGCCGTAAGTCAAAATGGCGCAGGCCAGCACAATCGACAAAGCCG
>WGBZ01000294.1 GCA_015494035.1 Lysobacterales bacterium
CTGTCGGTGATGCTGGACCTGGCCGATGACGAACGCCTCAAGGCCATGATAAAAACCGTGCGCGACAAGGTGCGCGGGGGCGGCAATTTGTCCGATGCGCTGGAAGAACAGCACGTGTTTTCCAAACTCTACGTCAACATGGTGCGCGCTGGCGAAATGGGCGGCACCCTGGAAAAAACCTTGCAACGCCTGAGCGATTATCAGGCCCGCAGCAAGGCCCTGCGCGATTCGGTGCTATCGGCCATGATCTACCCGGCCATTTTGTTGGTGCTGGCGGTGGGTTCGCTGTTTATCCTGCTGGGCAAGGTGGTGCCGAGTTTTCAGCCCATGTTTGAAGAATCCGGCATGCAGTTACCGCTGTTGACCCAACTGGTGCTGGGTGCGGCCCGGTTCGTGACTCATTACTGGTGGGTACTGGCGGTGCTGGTGGTGGGCGCTGTTGTCTTCCTGCGCCAGCGCCTGAGCGACCCGGCCTTTCGCTACCAGTGGGATGAACGCAAGTTGCGCCTGCCGCTTTTTGGCGACCTGATTCGGCGCCTGGAAACGGCCCGTTTTACCCGCACACTGGGCACCTTGCTTGACAGCGGCGTGCCCTTGCTGAGCGGCTTGGGCATTTCCAAAAACGTCATGAACAACAGCGTCTTGACCGCCGCGGTGGAAAAGGCCGCCGAGCGGGTCAAGCACGGCGATCCGTTGGCCGATGCGCTGGCCGATGCGGAGCATTTCCCGCGCCTGGCCCAGCAGCTGATTGCCGTTGGCGAAGAAACCGGCAAGCTGGATGAAATGTTGCTGAAAACCGCCAACACCTACGATGAGGAGGTCAAGACCACCGTTGATCGTCTGTTGTCGGTGCTGGTGCCGGCCACGGTGTTGGTGCTGGCCGGACTCATTGCGCTGATTGTCTTCGCCATTTTGCTGGCCATGCTGGGCATGAATGACCTGATGGCCTAGGGAACCTCTGATCGAATCATGAACTCGCTTCTCATCCCTGAAATGTCCGATAACTGCGTTGAAGTCCTTGCCAATAGCCGGCTATTGGCTGCGAACTTCGCCTTGTTCTCGAACATTTCCGGCATAATCTGCTTCGTCCAGATTCGATCAGAGCTTCCCTAGGGAGCCTCTGATTGACTTTACTGATTTAAAAACCGGAACACGACTTGAGAGGAAATACCATGAAACACCCGATTCATCACAGAAAAGAAGCCCGTGGCTTCAGCCTGATCGAAGTGCTGGTGGTGATGGCCATTCTGGCCACTATCATGGCACTGGTGGCCAAGAACGTCTTTAAAGGCAAGGAAAAGGCCAACTGGCAAGCGGCCAAAATCCAGGTGGGCAAGCTGGAACAGGCCGCGCAGGAGTTTTACCTGGACACTGGCCACCTGCCCAACAGCCCCGAAGACCTGGTGCGCGACACCGGCGATTCCATGTGGAGCGGCCCGTACGTGAAGGAAAAAATGCTCAAGGATCCCTGGGGCCAACCCATCACCATGCGCGAAGGCGACAGCGAAATCATTTTCTGTTCCTACGGCAAGGACAAGAGCCCGGGTGGCAGCAAGTACGATGCCGATGTGTGCAGCAACGAGTGAACTTCCCTAACCAGCCGCTTTGCTTTGGCTGAATGCACGATCTCATGAACGTCATGCGCGCCACTTTTCCACCCCAAACCAGTGCCCGTCGCGCTGGTTTTTCGCTGGTGGAAGTGATCGTGGTCATGCTGATGCTGGCGTTGGTGGCCAGCGTGGTGGCCATCAATGTTACTCGGAGCCTGAAAAGCACCAAAATCCGGGCGGTGTCGCGTGATCTGGTGGCGGCCATGAAGTACACCCGGGGTCAGGCCATCGCCAAAGGTGAGGCCCAGCGCATCAGCTTTAATTTGCAAGAGCGCAGTTATCAGGCACCGGGGAAGAAAGTCGTCAAGATTCCAGAAGGCATGGAGCTGGGCCTGTACACAGCCGATTCGGAAATTGTGGACGATGACCACGCCAGCATCCGATTTTTCTCCGATGGCAGCTCCACTGGTGGGCGTATCACCCTGCGCTACAAAGGCCGGGAATGGCGCATTAACGTCAACTGGCTGACTGGTGAAATCCGCGTGCACCAATTGGACGAATGATGGTCAAAATGCCCATGCGAGCCAAACAGCCCATTTCATCACTGCATTGCCAGCGCGGCTTTACGCTGCTGGAAATTCTGGTCGCCTTTGTGGTTTTCGTGCTGGCCTTCTCGGTGGTCATGGAAGTCATCACCGGAGCGGCGCGCAACACCATTAAGTCGTCCCGCCATACCCAGATTGCCCTGCTGGCGCAAAGCAAGATGGACGAAGTGGGCGTGCTTGAGCCCATTGAAGAAGGCACCAGCAGTGGAAGCTTTGACGATGGCACCCACTGGGAGCTGCGCATCACCCCGTTTGAGGCGCCTTACGCTAACGACACCGAGCTGGTCAGCCCGCCGGTGGACCTGTTTCGCGTTGATCTGATGCTGTCCTGGCGCGACAAAAACAAGACCCGGTCGGCCCAGTTCACCAC
>WGBZ01000295.1 GCA_015494035.1 Lysobacterales bacterium
ATTTTACGCCGCAAGATGACGTGTCACGACTCAAACAGAGGCTCCTTAGCGCGTAGTATCATGCAAACGGTTCATCCCGGCAACCTAAACACACGGAAATTCTCATGAAAAAACTCATTAAATGGATACTCGGCATCACGCTGGCACTGGTTTTGGTGCTGGTTGCGGCGGTTCTGTTGTTGCCACGGTTTTACGACCCCAACGCGCACAAACCGCAAATTGAAAGTCTGATTAGCGAACAGATCGGGCGGCCGGTGTCCCTGCAAGGGCCCATCGAGTGGAAGGTGTTCCCGTGGTTGGCACTGAGTTTCCATGACGTCAAGGTGGCCAACGAAAAAGGCTTTCGCGGCGACCACCTGGCGCAGGTGGACACGCTTTCTGCCCGGCTCAAGGTGCTGCCGTTGCTCAAGAAACAGATTCGCGTCGGTACCGTGGCCATCAAAGGCGCTGATATCAACCTGCAAGTGGCGGCGAATGGGCGCAGCAACTGGCAGGGCATTATGGACACCCTAGCCAGCGATGTGGAGGATACGCCAAGCGACAGCACCGAAACACCGGTTGACCTGAAAATCTCCGGCATCCGCATCACCGATTCGCGCATTCATTACCGCGACAAGGCCGCCGCCATGCAGGCCGAACTGGGGGATGTGAACCTGAAAACCAGCCGCATCGAAACTGGTACGCCCCTTGAGGCCGAGCTTTCAGCCACCCTGGACCTGTCCGACAATGGCCTGCACGGTGAACTGGAAAGCCAGATGGAATGGCAGAATCTGCTCGGTTCCGGCCCCTTGACCGCGCGCCTGAAAAAGGCAACACTCAACGGCCAGCTGAAGACCGACTCCGGCTCAGTGCCTTTTTCCCTTGACCTGGCCAAACCGGGCCGCCTGGACATTGATGGCGAAACCCTGGACTTCCCCCAAGTGCGCATCAAGCTGGCCAATGCGGCAATCAACAGCTCGGTCAAGGGCAGTTGGGGCGGTGCGGGCGATTACAAAGGACGCCTTCAGGCTGATGCCTTCAACCTGCGGCAATTCCTGTCACAACTGGGTGGCGCCCCGCTGAAGTTTGCTAACCCAAAAGCCATGGAGTCTTTTTCCCTGCAGGGTGCATGGCGCCTGCGCGGTAACCGCTTGCAGTTACCAGATATTCAGGCGCAGCTGGATGACACAGCCATGAGCGGCACGCTTGACCTGAAAGACCTGGAAAAGCTCAAAGGGACCTTTCAATTATCGTTGGATGCCATCACCGCCGATAACTACCTGCCACTCGATACAGCCTCAGAGACTGAAACAGCCTCAGACTCCACTTCACTTGTCGGCTCACTGGATTTTGGTCACCTGACTGGCACCGTGAACCTGAAGCAGCTCAAACTGGCCGGGGCCAAACTCAACAACACACAGCTCAAGGTGGTCACCAATGGCGGCCGTTTGCAAATCACCCCGATGAAGGCGGATTTTTACCAGGGGCTGCTGAACACACAGCTACTGGTGGACGCCAATGCACCACGCAACAAAGTCAAACTGGAAACCCGGGCCAGAGACATTCACGTCGGCCCCTTGATGAAAGACGTGGCCGGCGAAGAGTGGCTCACGGGATTGGGCCAGCTGGAGGTGGATGTGGCGCTGGACGACCCGTTTGCCAAGGCACCGGTAAAAACCACCCATGGTCGGGTGTCCTACCAGCTCAGCGACGGTGAACTCTACGGACTGGACGTGATGGCCACCGTCAAACAGGCCCTGAATGCCGTGCAGCAATTGCGTCAGGGCGGGGAGAAAAAAACACAGGACGTGAGCCAGAAGGCCTCGGGCACGGACAAGAAAACCGAATTTGCCAGCATCCGCTTTCTGGGCGACATCAAGCAGGGCATTCTCACCAGTCGCGAACTGTCCGTGGTCACGCCTTTTCTCGAAGTGGATGGTTCGGTGGCCATCGATCTGGATGCCATGACCATCAATGGCACCATCGAACCGATGTTGACCGCCATCCCCGAAGACTGGGTGGACCCCAAGTACAAACAACTGCTGAATTTGCCGATTCCTGTTCGCCTCAGTGGCTCACTCACCGAGCCTTCGGTCAGCATTGACGTGGCCAAATTGCTGCTGTCCACCCAGAAAACCCGCATCGAGAAAAAGAAAAAGGAGTTGAAAAAGAAAC
>WGBZ01000296.1 GCA_015494035.1 Lysobacterales bacterium
GTGAACTCGCTTCTCACACCTGAAATGTCCGATAACTGCGTTGAAGTCCTTGCCAATAGCCCGCTATTGGCCGCGAACTTCGCCTTGTTCTCGAACATTTCCGGCATAAGCTGCTTCGTCCAGATTCGATCAGGGCTTCCCAAAGCGCAAATCGCACGCAATAGCAAGGCTATTGTGAAGGTTTGCAACGCAGAAATGGGCAATTTTATGCCACAAGATGCCGTGTCACGATTCGATCAGAGTCTCCCAAGCCGAACAGGTTATCTCGCCTTGGCCAGCTGTTCCAGCGCTTCGGCAGCGGCCAGCGGCTGGGAAAACAGGTAACCCTGGCCCAGGTCCACCCCCAGGGCTTGTAACACGCGTTTTTGTTGCGCGTTTTCAATGCCTTCGGCCACCACTTCGATGTCCATATTGGCGGCCATGTCAGTGACCACGTTGATCATGGTCAGGCTGCGCGCGTTTTCAAACATGGTGGAAACAAAACGCTGGTCGATCTTGATGGTATGGAAGTCCAGTTCGATCAGGTGCTGCAAGCCGGAATAGCCGGTGCCGAAATCGTCCAGCGAAAGGGTAAAGCCCAAGTCATGCAAGGGTTGCAGCAGTTGCCGCGCCTGTTGGTAATCCACCATCAGCGTTTCGGTGATTTCCAGTTTGATGCGGTCCGGAGAGATACCGTGCTGGCGCACGATCGCACCAATGCGTTCCACGAAGTCGGGTTCGGCCAACTGCCGAGCCGAAACATTGATGCTCATGAAAAATGGTGGGTGTTCATTGGCTTGCTGATCGAGCCGGTGCAGGAATTCACAGGCTTTTTCGAAAATGCGGATGCCCAGCGGAACGATGATGTCGGTTTCTTCGGCCAGGGAAATGAATTCCTGCGGCGAGACCTGACCAATGGCTTCGTGCTGCCAGCGGCACAAGGCCTCAAAGCCGGCCCACCTGTCAGTCTTGAGGTTGACCAGCGGTTGGAACACCATCTGGATTTCGTCCTGTTCCAGCGCTGTGAGCAAATCGGCTTCCAGGCGGATTTTTTCCAGCCCCACATTAATCGCCGGGTTGGTGCCGGTTTCCTGCGCCGAATAACGTGGCGAAGCTGGCGACAGCGAGGGCGCCACCTGAGACCGCAGGCGACTCAGCAGGACTTCAAACAAGGTACGTAACACCGGGTCGGCCTGCTCCAGCCGGTCCAGAATCTGGCTGCGTTTGATGACCAGCAGGTCACAATCGCTGTGGGCCCTGGCATCCAGTATGCGTGGTGAGTTGTCCAGCACGGCCATTTCGCCAAAGATTTCACCGGCTGGCAGTATGGCCAAAGGCTGTTCGGCACCGGGTGAATACATCGCCACCTGCCCGTCCTGAATCAGGTAGGCACAATCTGCCGCATCGCCGGCAGAAAAAATGGATTGCCCGGCGGCAAAATGCTGGATGGTGCTTTGCGTGTCAGTCACCAGGTGCTTGTCCGCGTGAAAACATGATTTGATTCTACCTCCTTGGGATGGATTTTCACACACAGGACATAAATCCGCGTTAAAATTCTGTCCAAATCAGCGATACAGCGCGTCAAATCGATTCCATAACCGCCCGGACCCAACCATTATCATGCAATCCGAATACATCAAACGCAGCCTGCAGCAACTGGAACAGGACCTGAAACAACTCGACCTGTGGTCTCCGGCCAGCCCCGAGGCTGCAGCTTTTGAAAGCACTGCCCCGTTTTTTCACGACCGCATGGACTTTTCCGACTGGCTGCAATGGGTCCTGATTCCCCGCTTTCGCAGCCTGCTGGATGCCGGCCTGCCCTTTCCGGATAATTGCGCCATTGCGCCCATGGCCGAGGTCCAGTACGCGCAAAAAGGGCCGGAATACGCCGCGCTCATTCATACCTTGCGCGAGCTGGACAATCACGTCATGGAAGCCGCCCGGCAGCGGCAGGCCGATAAGTCCGCAGGGACAGACCCGGACAACGGAGCCGTAGCAGACGAATGAGCGGAAAATCCCGGCAAACGCCCATGATGCAGCAGTACCTGCGCATCAAGGCCGAACACCCCGATATGCTGCTGTTCTTCCGCATGGGGGATTTTTACGAACTGTTCCATGACGACGCCAAAAAAGCCGCCCGGCTGCTGGACATTACCCTCACCTACCGCGGCAAGTCCGCCGGCAAGCCCATTCCCATGTGCGGCGTGCCGTTTCATTCCGTCGAACCGTATCTGGCCAAGCTGGTCAAGCAGGGGCAATCGGTGGCCATTTGTGAGCAAATCGGCGATCCGGCCACCAGCAAGGGGCCGGTGGAACGTCAGGTGGTGCGCATTCTCACCCCCGGCACCATTACCGATGAAGCCTTGCTGGATGCCCGGCATGAAAACCTGCTGGTCTGCGTGCATCAGCAAAAAAGCGGGTTCGGGTTGGTGAGTCTGGAACTGTCCTCCGGCCGCCTGCGTGCCATGCAGCTTGAAGACCTGGCCGGGCTACAGGCCCAGCTGGAACGGCTGCACCCCAGCGAGCTGCTGGTCAATGAAGACAGCGACCTGACCATGCAGCTCGGCCAATGGCCGGTTAACCTCCGACCCGCGTGGGATTTTGACCGGGACAGTGCCTTGCGTTCGCTTAAGGGGCTGTTCGGGGTGCACGACCTGAGCGGTTTTGGCCTTGAAGCCAGCTCGCCCATTCTGCCGGCCGCTGGCGCCTTGCTGAATTACGTGGAACACACCCAGCGCTCGGCCATCCCGCACATTCAGCCCTTGCAGGTGGAGTGGCTGGATGAGTTCCTGCACCTGGATTCGGCCACCCGCCGCAATCTTGAAATCGAACAGCGGGCCGATGGGCAGACAGAACACACGCTGGCTGGGTTACTGAATCGCGCCATCACGGCCATGGGGGCGCGTTGTCTGCAACGCTGGATCAAACAGCCATTGCGGACTCATACTGTCCTCAACCAGCGGCTGGATGCCATCGGTTTTCTGAAAGACAACAACACCTGGCCGCTGTTGCAGGAGCAATTGCGGCCCATGGGCGACATTGAACGCATCAGCACCCGCGTGGCCCTGCGCAGCGCGCGCCCGCGCGATCTGGTCACCTTGCGCGAATCCCTGAAACAGGTGGCTGACATCCGCCAACAGGCCGGAGACTGGGCCGATCACCCGGCCCTGAAGGGTTTGTACCAGCGTCTGTATGAGTTGCCAGCACTGGTCGAACAGCTGCAAAAAGCGCTGATAGACAACCCACCTGTGACCATCCGCGATGGGGGCGTGCTGGCCGAAGGCTATGACGCGGAACTGGATGAACTGCGTCACATCAGTCGCGACGCCAGCCAGTACCTGCTCGATTTTGAGCAACGCGAACGCGACAACACCGGCCTGGCTAACCTGAAAGTGGCCTATAACCGCGTGCATGGCTACTACATTGAAGTGTCGCGCCTGCACAGCGACAAGGTGCCGGAACACTATATCCGCCGCCAGACGCTCAAATCCGCCGAGCGTTACACCACGCCGGAACTGAAAGAATTTGAACACAAGGTGCTCTCCAGCAAGGAACGTACCCTGGCCCGGGAAAAACGCCTGTACGACGAACTGCTGGAAGCCTGCCAGCCTTTTGTCACGGACCTGCAACAGACCGCCGATGCGCTGGCCGAGCTGGACAGCCTGGCCACGCTGGCGGAACGGGCCGAAACCCTGGGCTTTACCCGCCCGACTCTGCATCAGGGCAATGGCATTCACATTCGCGGCGGCCGCCACCCGGTCATCGAAGCCCTGCAAGACACGCCGTTTGTGCCCAATGACCTGTCACTGGGCGATGGCAATGGAGAAGATGATGACACCCGCATGCTCATTGTTACCGGCCCTAACATGGGCGGTAAATCCACCTACATGCGGCAAAACGCGCTCATTGTCCTTATGGCCGGCATGGGCAGTTTTGTGCCGGCCGATTCGGCTGAGATCGGCGACATTGACCGCATCTTTACCCGCATCGGCGCCGGCGATGACCTGACCCGGGGCCGTTCCACGTTTATGGTGGAAATGGCCGAAACGGCCAACATTCTGCATAACGCCACCGAAAAATCGCTGGTGCTGATGGACGAAATCGGGCGCGGCACCTCAACCTATGACGGCCTGTCTCTGGCCCAGGCCTGCGCCATGCACCTGGCCCGTCATAACCGGGCATTGTCACTTTTCGCCACCCATTATTTTGAACTGACCGCCCTGGCTGACCAGATTCCTGGCATTAAAAACGTGCACCTGGATGCCGTCGAACACGACAACAGCATCGTTTTCCTGCACAGCGTGAAACCCGGCCCGGCCAACCGCAGCTACGGCCTGCAAGTGGCCGCGCTGGCGGGCATCCCCTCCCCTGTGTTGCAACAGGCCGCCAAAACCCTCAAACAGCTAGAACAACGGGCGGACAAAGTCGCCGAAAAGCCGGTGCAAGCCTCGCTGTTTGACGGTGTGCTACCCACAGAACCCCAGGTGCCTGCCGAGCCGCCACCGGTCACGCGGGAACTTCAAGCAATCAACCCGGACGACCTCACCCCCCGCCAGGCGCTGGATCTGGTCTATCGTTTGCACGCCATGAGCCGCAAAACGTGACGGAAAACAACAGCGCCAGGCTGGACGTCCAATGGCCCAGGCGCCATCGCCCTGTGCTCACCGGCTGGTTCAAAAGCCGCCCGGAGGATTTCCAGGTCACCGAAATCCTGCCGGTGGCATTCAGTGACGACGGCGAGCACTGGTGGCTGTGGCTGGAAAAAACCGGTAGCAATACCGAATGGGCGGCCCGGCAACTGGCCAAAGCCTGTGGCGTGGCGCCTCGCCAGGTGGGTTACGCGGGCCTGAAAGACCGGCAAGGCATCACCGGCCAGTGGTTCAGCGTGCAACTGCCAAAAATCACCGACATGGAGGCGGTCAATGCAAACCTGCCAGCGGCCTTGCGGGTCAAGCAAGCCCGTTGGCACCACAAAAAACTGCGCACCGGGGCCTTGCGCGGCAACCGTTTTGAAATCATTGTGCGCGATGTGCTAGGCGACAGGCAAGCCGCCGAACAGACCCTGCATGGGCTGCATCAACACGGCTTTCCCAATTACTTCGGCGACCAGCGTTTTGGCCACAACCGAAACAATGTGCAGCAGGCCCGCCAGGCGTTCCAGCGCAATCGCCTGCCGCGCCAACGCCACCAGCGCAGCTTGTGGCTTTCGGCCGCGCGTTCCTTTCTGTTCAACGAAATACTGGCCTACCGCCTGCGTCACGATTGCTGGCAAACCGTACTGCCAGGCGATGTGCTGCAA
>WGBZ01000297.1 GCA_015494035.1 Lysobacterales bacterium
AGGCCAGTCAGGCGAAAACTACCTGCTAGGCGGTGACAACCTCAGCTTTGCGCAATTCATCGAAAAAGCCGCAGAAAAGCTCGCCGTCCGGCCGCCGCGCCTGGCCCTGTCGGAAAAGGCGCTCATGCGCATTGCGCGCTTCAAGGACTGGCTGTCACGCTTTAGCCACACCGAGCCGGACATGACGCCCGAGTCCGTTGCCCTGATCAGCCATCGTTATCAGAATGTTTCGGACAAGGCTGCCAAAGAACTGGACTACGTCAGCCTGCCGGTGGACGAAAGCCTGGATGACTGCATTGCCTATCTGCGTTTGCTGGAATTCATCTGACAGCGGTTGAGTCCGGCTACCGGTTTGAAAATTTGCCTTTCTGTGCCGCCGCTGCTGACGCGGACATCAGTTTTTGCTAATATTCTTTAGTCCCGGGCCGCGCGCTTTGGACACGACTGGTGCGGGGCCTTCCTTTCTGTTGTCCCTGCACAATAACCCACGCCACCACCAGATAACAGAGGACACCATGAACGCCATTGAAGTGTTAAGCCTGATCAAGGCAGAAGACATTGATTTCGTGGACTTGCGCTTTTGCGACACACTCGGAAAAGAACAACACGTGACCATACCGGCTGCCGCCGTTGATGAAGACCTGTTTGAAGAAGGAAAAATGTTTGACGGCTCATCCATTGCCGGCTGGAAGGGCATTAACGAATCCGACATGGTGTTGATGCCCGATCCGGATACCGCCTTTGTGGACCCGTTCATGGCCGATAAGACCCTGGTCATCCGCTGCGATGTGCTGGAGCCAAACACCATGCAGGGCTACTCGCGCGACCCACGCTCGCTGGCCAAGCGGGCCGAAGCCTACCTGCAACAGTCGGGCCTGGCCGATGCCGCCTTTTTTGGCCCGGAACCGGAGTTTTTCGTGTTCGACGGCGTCAGCTGGGAAATCAGCATGAACAAGGTCGGTTACGAAATTGACTCCCGTGAAGGCGCCTGGAGCAATGCCGCACCGGCACTGGAGAACATCGGCCATCGCCCGGGCGTTAAGGGCGGTTACTTCCCTGTTCCGCCAGTAGATTCCCTGCATGACCTGCGCAGCGCCATGAGCAAGGTAATGGAAGCCCTGGGCATTGAAGTGGAAGTACATCACCACGAAGTGGCCACCGCCGGGCAGTGCGAAATTGGCACCAAATTCAACACCTTGCTGAAAAAAGCCGACGAATTGCTGGTGCAAAAATACGTGGTGCATAACGTCGCGCACGATTTTGGCTACACCGCCACCTTCATGCCCAAGCCGCTGGTGGGTGACAATGGCAGTGGCATGCACGTGCACCAGTCGCTGGTCAAGGACGGCACCAACCTGTTTGCCGGCGAAGGCTATGGTGGCCTGTCTGAAACCGCGCTGTATTATATTGGCGGCATTTTCAAGCACGCGCGGGCGCTCAACGCGTTTGCCAATGCTTCCACCAACAGTTACAAGCGCCTGGTGCCGGGCTTTGAGGCCCCGGTCATGCTGGCGTATTCGGCCCGCAACCGCTCGGCATCCATCCGCATTCCCTACGTCAGCAACCCCAAGGGACGCCGCATTGAGGTGCGCTTCGGGGATTCGGCAGGCAATCCGTACCTGATTTTTGCCGCCATGATGATGGCTGGCCTGGACGGCATCAAGCATCGCATTGATCCCGGCCCGGCCATGGACAAGGACCTGTACGACCTGCCCCCGGAAGAAGAAAAGAACATTCCCACCGTGGCGCACTCACTGGATCAGGCCCTGGAAGCCCTGGATGCCGACCGTGAGTTTCTGAAAGCCGGTGGGGTCTTCAGCGATGACATGATCGATGCCTACATTGAACTCAAGAATGAGGAAGTGACGCGCCTGCGCATGAGCACCCATCCGGTGGAATTTGACATGTACTATTCGATCTAGGTCCTGCCTGTAACGGGATTGAATGTTAATTTCTGTCAAGCCCTCGCATTGCGGGGGCTTTTTTTCGGCCCCATCTCCACAGAGCGGCTATGATAGAGGCTCACTTAACACAATAAAGAGGAGAACACCGATGGGAATGATGTCTGAATTCAAGGATTTCGCCATGAAGGGTAACGTGATCGACATGGCCGTGGGTATTGTGATCGGCGGAGCTTTCGGCAAAATCGTGGCGTCCTTCGTCAGCGATATCCTGATGCCCGCCATTGGCGCTTTGATGGGCGGCGTGGACTTTTCCGGTCTGGCCATGAAGGTCAAAGGCGTCAACGGCGAAGAAGTAGCGATTAAATATGGGGCCTTTCTGCAAACCACCATTGATTTTCTGATTATCGCCTTTTCCATCTTTATGGTTATCAAGGCCATCAACAAGATGAAGAAAAAAGAAGAAGAGAAACCGGAAGAGCCGCCCAAGCCATCCAATGAAGAAGTGTTGCTGAAAGAGATTCGTGATGCGCTGAAACAGCGCCAGTAATATTAACCCGGCCGGGTTAATAATAGCCTGACACAACCGCTGTCTTCAGGCGGCGGATTGGTTATACTCACAAACCCCGTTGGCCTGCCCATCGGGGTTTTTTTCTTGGTACTGAATTAATGTGAATGCCCTATGACTTTTACTGCAGAAAAACCCACCGGCAGTAAGGCCGATGTCTACCGCTCTCTGGAAAAACAGGCCGTCGCCCTGCTGGGCGGTGAAACCGATGCCATTGCCAATGCGGCCAATTTCAGCGCCTTGCTGTTCCATGCCGTGCCAGATGTGAACTGGTTGGGTTTCTATTTCCACCAGCCGGCAGCTGGCCAGCTGGTGTTGGGGCCGTTTCAGGGACAGGTGGCCTGCACGCGGATTCCCGTGGGGCAGGGCGTGTGCGGCACTGCTTTTGCCACTGAAACCACCCAGCGGGTGGCGGATGTGAACGCCTTTCCCGGACACATTGCCTGCGACAGCGTCAGCCGTTCGGAACTGGTAGTGCCTTTGTTGTTCAAGGGGCGCTGCTTTGGCGTGCTGGATGTGGACTCGCCATTGCCGGCACGTTTTGATGCCGTCGATCAGGTGGGCATGGAGCGTTTGGCACAAGTGTACGTTGAGGCCCTGTCAGTACCGCCTGTGTGCTTGCCGTGAGGCGGGGAAACTCCAGGGAAGCTCTGATTGAATCGTGACACGGCATCTTGCGGCGTAAAATCGTCCATTTCTGCGTTGCAAGCCGTCACAATAGCGTGCTATTGCGCTCGGCTTGCGCCTTGAACTGAACAATTATTCACGACAATCCGCTCGCGCCAGATCCAACCAGCGCTTCCCTAGCGGCGCAGCGCAGATTCCCACTGGCTGGCCGGAATCACTGGCGCCGGCAGCAGCTCCACGTCTATTTCGCCCATTTGCTTGCGCAGGCAGCGATGGGCTTTTTCGTCGGATTGCAACTGGTCGGTCAGGTTGATGCAGGGGTCGCGCCGGGCCATGTCCATCAGCGTGTTGTTCAGGCTTTCGGTGTCCACCAGAGCGGCCAGATGGCGACGCAGCGCATTGGCGCAGCCTGGCGACTCGTTCGCGCAACGGGCCAGGTCAATGTGGCTGGGAGCCAGGTACAGTTTTTCCCGTTGCAGGATGCGCACCTGGCGGCCGATTTCCTGACGGTAAATAGGCTGGGCATTGGCCCACAGGGTCATGCGCTTCAGAATGGCCTGCTGGGCCGGGTTGAGCTGCTCGTAGCCGGCTACCAGCTCGCGGCTGAGTGCAGCCACCGGCAAGGGCCGTTTTTCCATTTGCATCAAACGCATTTCAGCCAGTGTGCGCGCAGCCGGAGGCAGGCCTGTCGTACTTAAATGGCGCTGAATGGTGGCTTTGTCACCCTGACTCAGGGCCTGGGCCAGTTCCCCGGCAGAGTTGTTCGGCCGTGTGTTGCCGCCACAGGCACTCAAGCCAACGACAGCAAGCAGCAGCAGAAAAAGGTGCCGGCGGCAGGTGAAGCCGAGAGGAGTAAAAAAGAATGTGTTATTCGTGCTTTTCATGGGTGGATGGTCTCCTGATAGTGGTGTAGCCACTGGATTTGGGTTCGGGTTTCCGGCATCCGCACGCCGCGTGCACGGGTCAGGCGCAACAGGGCCTGATCCACCCCCAGCCCGTCGTGCATGAGGATAGCCGCTGCCAGCAGCCCGGTGCGCCCAATGCCGGCAAAGCAATGCACGGCCACATCATGACCGGCCTGGAGCGCCCGGTGACACGCTTCAGCTTGCCGGGCAAAGGCGTTGATGTCTGGTGGTGTTTGGTGATCGGCCACCGGCAAATGAGTAAATTCCATACCTGCATTTTGGCACCACAGTGCTTCCCTGGCCAGGCCGAGTCCATTGGCTTCTTGTGTTTCCAGCAGGGAAACCACTAGACGGATGCCAGCAGTGGCCAGTTGCTCAAAGCAGCCCGGTTCCGGCCAGGGATGGCGCATCAGGTGCAAACGCGCCCGGGCCACGGGCAACGGAAAGGTCTGAAACCGGTTCGGGTCGGTTATTGTCGACATGGCGGGTTGATTGCGGGCGATGGAGCATTCATAAACATCAACCCATTTTAACGCATGGCTGGGCGAATAAACCGCGCCCCTTTTCACAATCTTTCTTCCCGGCGCCATGTGCCCTAAGGAACCTCTGATCGAATCGTGACACGGCATCTTGTGGCGTAAAATCGTCCATTTCTGTGTTGCAAACCTTCACAATAGCCTTGCTATTGCGTGCGGTTTGCGCTTTGGGAAGCCCTGATCGAATCTGGACGAAGCAGCTTATGCCGGAAATGTTCGAGAACAAGGCGAAGTTCGCGGCCAATAGCGGGCTATTGGCAAGGACTTCAACGCAGTTATCGGACATTTCAGGTGTGAGAAGCGAGTTCAC
>WGBZ01000298.1 GCA_015494035.1 Lysobacterales bacterium
CCTTAGGGAAGCTCTAATTGAATCTGGCGCGAGCAGATTGTCGTGAAAAATTGTTCAGTTCAAGGCGCAAACAGCACGCAATAGCAAGCTATTGTGAAGGTTTGCAACGCAGAAATGGATGATTCTACCCCGCAAGATGCCGTGTCACGATTCGATCAGAGTTTCCCTAATAGGAAATTTTCGGCTTCGACGATGGGTTGGCGAGTATTAACGCAGTTACGAACCCCGTCCCATGATATTCATGCGATTACCACAATCACAAAAAAACCGCCACGGCGGAAGTGACGGTTTGGTTTCTAATCACCCCTAAAAATCACACTGAGCAAATTAGTAGATCAGCACTTGAATATGACCGGTTTGAAACGAACCTGTTTGCGTGTTGACACGAGCGCAGGAAAGCACGTTTAATTGAGTGAGAATACAAGTGGCATGAGGATCTCCCACTGAACTTGGCGCCCCTACGGACCAGAACCGTTCATCCACATTAAATGGAAACTCAAAAGAACATTTACCTGCACCATGATTAGTTCCTGTAATTGCGCTTGTGTTTACACCATTGAATTGACGTTCAATAGCTACCGGTAAGCCCTCGTTGCCTCCACAACTATAGGTATACACAGCCGCTTTCAGCGCACCACCCTTATTAACGGGTTGCTGTAAATCACCGCGGGCTATTATTAAAGAAGAACTACTCGCGAGAAGTATATCACCACCATAATAATTTAAATATAAGTTGCCAACACCGCTCGCAGTTTTCCGTTGAATGTCGTCCCCATCAATGGATATATGCCCGGATGACGGGAGACCAATGGCAACAAGACCCTGACCCGTGCTGGAATCAATGGCATTTCCTCCGCTCCCTCCGAACCATAAGGTGGCGGCGACCCCGTTGTTACGGGCCAGTATTTCATCGCCATCCAGACCAATATTCAGGCCATTTGGGTCTCCAATTACCAAGGCGCCGGTATTATTTGTCAAACTCACTTCACTGGCTTCACGTAATTCGGTTCGGCCCGAAACCAAAAGACCTGAATTGGGCGCCGCTGTCGTCGCCAGGCTACCAATAGTAAGCCCTCCGTTTTCACGCAACACCATCCGAGAGTGCCCGTCCACGCGGACGATCAATGGAAAGGGGGTGCCAGCAGGCGAATTCACTGTTAATTGACCATTGCCTTGGCCGCTGCCAATGCGTACATGACCACCATCATAAGAAACCGTTGTTCCCCCGGTAAGAGTCCAGGGCGACGAACCACCGCCGTCACCGCCGGTGAGGGCGCGTACGGCGTACGGCGTGGCGTTAATGCGTTGGCGTGGGGTGAGCACCGTATAAGCGCCGGTGGAGGCACCATCGCGCACTTCGATCTGCAGGAACAAGTCATCGCCATCAATGGGCGTTTGACCAAAGTTCAATACGGTGTCAAACAGCCCGTCGGTGACCGGCAAATCATTCTTGGCTTGCGTTGAGCCGAGCTGGCTGCCCCCAGCACTCTGGCCAAATAACTTGAAACGGAAATCGTACGCCCCCTGGGCCCGGTCGCCACTGAGGCGCAAGGTACCCTGATAGCTAAACTGCGATCCCACCAATGCCGCTGGATCTTCCGGCACGCTGCCCAATTTTTCAGCATTGGCTTCCGGATTGGCCACCGGTGCCAGCTCGGCATTTATCTGTTCGGCTTCTTTGGCGGTAATGTCCTGTGCGGCCATGGCCACCATGGAGCCAGCCATCAATAGCGCTGAAATGGCAGCCTTGAGTGTGGTGTTGGTATCTGTTGTCAGGTATTTTTCAGTTTTCATGGTTATTCCCACTTTATCATTGGTCCAGATCGTTTCTGAAAATCAAGTCGTCTTCGCTGTGGTAGCCACTTTTGAGGCTGTAAATGCCCCCGCTTGAAGTGGCAGCCACCGCTTGGCCAATGGCCCCGCGCAGCTCGTAGCCGCCATTACTGGCCAAGCCGCCACCACTGGCAATGACCCAGCGCGAAATGCTGGGGTTGCTTAATGCCGTGGTGGCTTTGGCACCTGCCTGACCGGACGCACCCGGTTTATCGGCAGCCACCTGGCCCGTGGCGCCCAGCAGGCATGTCATCAGGCCGGCCGCGATCCATCGGTTTTTGCTCGTATTTTTATCCATGCTTTTCTCGTGTGCCTGTTTCTATGCTTGCTTGCAGCGCCTGAGTCCTGCTGCGCCTGGTTGATTCGGATTGGTCACAAAGAGCTTTGGGTTTCAGTGCTTAAACCGGTGCGCTCCCCCCGGATGCGCCAGCCCTTTGTGCAATCCCCGGCTGTGCCGGTTTCCCCCCTGGGAATCACTGCGAATTTTTCCGTCTTTTATCTGTTTATTCGTAAAACAGCATCAATCACTGACACTTTTTTCAAAATAAAACCAAAAAACAGTGTTTCCTTATTGCGTGGTGGGCGCGTAATCAAACGCGTGGGTAAAAATCACGTCGTTTTCCAGCCCGTAGACCTCGCTTGACATTTCCGATGTGGTGCCTGCCCAAGTTTCGGGAATCACGTCGTTGGCGGTGGTGGTGCTGGTGGTGCGCACACCGAAACCGGTGGGTACGGCCACGGCCAACTGGCCACTGAAATTGCCACTGGCATCCGCATTCAGGGAACCCAGCCATTGCAGGGCTTCCAGGTGCTCGTCACCATCATCCAGGTAGAAATCAATGATGCAGTTGGGGCAGGGGCTGGGATCACCAAAGACATTGCTGGTGTGGGCATGGCCACTGACCTGGTTGCCATTGATAAACGTCACCACCGCCGGCTCGAATGTTTTTTGCACCGACATCAGCAGGGGGCCGAATTCAATGTATTTCTGCAATCCGGTGTGAACCTCGTTGCGACGGATGGTGTTGCCGCCATCACGAAAGCCATTCACGTGGGTGTCGCTCCATAAAATCGCGCCCTTGGTGTTGTCAAACCCTTTTTTGGGACGGTAAATGCGGTTGTCGGTAATCAGGTGCCCGTTGTTGACTTGCGGCGTGCTGCGCTGGGTGGACAGTTTCAGACCCTGGCCACAGACGCCCACCTCGCGGCCACTGAAGTCCCTGCCAATCTGGTTGTTGGTAATAATGTGCTGGCGCCCGAAAACCGTCAGGGCTTCCGGTGGCGTGGAAAAGGTTGAGTGAATGGTTTGCAGTCCGGCAATGACGTTGTCATCAATCAACAGCCCAAACCCGGCTGCGGAGATACCGGCACCACCAAACCATTCACCAGCCTGCAATGGCGGGCTGACCGGATTGATGCTGGTGAAGGTGCGGCACCACAACTCCGCCGGCACAACCGGCACCGTGCCGTCGATGCGTGTGCCAATCAGGTTGCTGGTGATTTCTACCCCCGTGGTGGCGGAATTGATTTCCACCGCGTAGGTGCTGGCTCCTGTCATCACGTTCAAGGTCACCACCATGCCATCGGCCTTGTTGGTGGTCAAAATGGCGTGATTGCCGGCCAGGTTGTCGGCATTGCCGGCCAGGTCGTCAAACTGGATGTCCATGCCATCAGGCCGCAGGCCCCAGGTGTTATTGGTAAACAAGCCGTTGGCTTCTTTCCAGTGAATGCTCATGCCACCCATAAAGCCGAGGTTGCGCAGGGTCACTTCACTGAGCTGGATATCCAGCGTCTTGCCCGAATCAATCATGATTTTCGGCATTTGTCCCAGCGGCACATCGATGGTGAAACCTTCCACCGTGACCGGGCCATCCACATCCGTCACCGACTGCGGCTTGAGGCCAAAAAAACTGCTGGAAGCGCTGCTGTCTATGGGCAGCACCCATTGGCCCGTGGCGGGGTTGAATTGCTGGTCATCGGCATCGCCGTTGCTGCCATTCAGGCCGGTAAAGCGAATGGTGATGGGCGTACAGTTGGGACAAAACGAACCATCGGAGCGCGCACCAGCTTCACGCAAGGCCCGCCGCAAGGTGCACTTGCCATCCGGGGCGGCGATAAACGTGGCCGCTCCCTGGTTGTAGTCACAGGTGTGCAGGTTGCTGCCGGGCTGGTTGTCCAGCGCCCAGTCCACGGTAATGACGCACCCGCCTGCATTGCACACCGTGCCGGCCATGGCCTGCACACTGCACAAACTGAAAATAATGACCCATACC
>WGBZ01000299.1 GCA_015494035.1 Lysobacterales bacterium
ACCTGGTATCGACCCGGACAGTTTCTGCCACCACACAAACGCCGGGTGGGCTACGTGTTTCAGGACGCACGGCTGTTCCCACACCTGAACGTCAACGATAACCTCTTGTTTGGCCTGCGTCAGCGGCAGTTGCCATTCAACCACGAGGACTGGCAAAAAATACTGCAGGTACTGGGGCTGCGGCCACTATTGACACGCTTTCCCCATCAATTATCCGGCGGCCAGCAACAACGCGTGGCCATTGGCCGGGCATTGATGAGTCAACCGCAATGGCTGCTGCTGGACGAACCACTGAGCGGACTGGATCAAGCCAGCAAAATGGAGATTCTGCCCTATCTGGAGCGCATTCACCGATTGAACCGCACTGTCACCTTGTACGTGAGCCATGACTGGCACGAAATGGCCCGCCTGGCCGATGATCTGATCGTACTCAGCCATGGCCATGTACACCATGAAGGCCCGTTGCAGGACGTGGCCCAGCAACTGGCACTGGCGCCGGACAACTTACCGGAACATGCGCCGGTCAACGTGTTCGACACACGCATCGAAAGCTGCGATCCCCACCGCCAGCTGCTTGAAGTCTCCTTCGGCCAAACCCGGCTGTGGCTGCCAGCAGACTGCAAGACTGCGCGCACGGGCGATATGGTGCGCGTGATGCTTTCGGCAGCTGACATCGCCATTGCCCGCGAACAGCCCGCTGACAGCAGTTTCCTGAATACCCTGGATTGTGTCATTGACGCCATTCATCCACCCCGCCATGGCAATCACCTGGTGGCCCTGAAGCGACCCGGCCTGCCCTTGCTGGCCAGTGTTTCGGTGGCTTCGGTGCGCAAGCTGGAGCTGGCCGTGGGGCAACCGGTCAAGGCGCTGATCAAGGGTTCTCGCGTCATGGCATCACAGGCGGCAGCGGCTTCAATCGACGCGCCGATTGGTTTACAATCCGGGCATGGACAACGACACTCAAGTGGGTGACTCACCCGTTTCCGACCGTTCCGCCGCGCATTCCACCCGTTCTTTCGACCGCCTTGAGCTGGCCAGTCACTGGCTGGCGGAAACCCTGGGCGACTCAGACTTCACCCTGCAAACGGCCTCGGCCGATGCCAGTTTCCGCCATTACTGGCGCATTTATCATCAGGGTAAGTCGTTTATCCTCATGGACGCGCCGCCGGAACATGAAGACTGCCGCCCATTCCTGCAGGTGGCTGAAAAACTGCACGCTGCCGGTGTACATGTGCCAAGAATTTTTGCCCAGCGGCTGGATCAGGGCTTTTTGCTGCTGGAAGATTTCGGCAATCGCGATTACCTTAAAGCCCTGAAAGAAAGTGAAGCGGCCCATCCACACATCACGCACGAAGCACCACCTGAAGCCCAGGCGCTGTATGCCGATGCGCTGACGGCCCTGCTGAAAATCCAGACTGCCACAGACAAACAGGGTATTCCGATCTACAGCCGCGAGAAACTGCTGGAAGAAATGGCGCTGTTTCGGGACTGGTTCCTGCTTCGTCACCTGGGCGCCAGCCTTGACCCGGAGCAGGAGCGGGTTCTGCAGATCACGTTCGAGTGGCTGGCGGAGGTGGCCGGCCAACAGCCTCGGGTTTTTGTTCACCGCGATTACCACAGCCGCAATTTGATGCAGGTGCGGCGCAACAACCCCGGGGTGCTGGATTTTCAGGATGCCGTCACAGGCCCGGTCACCTACGACCTGGTCTCCCTGCTGCGCGACTGCTACATCAAATGGCCCACCGAACAGGTTCAACGCTGGAGCCAGGACTACCGCCAGCGCTGGCAGGACGCCACTGGCGAAAGCGTCGATGCCGCCCAGTGGCAACGCTGGTTTGACCTCATGGGCGCGCAACGTCATCTGAAAGCCACGGGTATTTTCTGCCGGCTCAATTACCGCGATGGCAAACCGGGCTACCTGCGGGATATTCCGCGTACCCTGTCCTACCTGCATGAGCTGAGACCGGCCTACCCCGAGCTGCACGACCTGCTTGATCTGATTAATGATTTCAGCCCCCGCGTGACCAGACAATGCGGGCATTGATACTGGCCGCCGGCAAGGGCGAGCGCATGCGGCCATTGACCCTGTTCACGCCCAAACCATTGCTGGAAGTTGGCAATCAGCCCCTGATTGAACGCCACATTGAACGCCTCAAGCAGGCGGGCATCGACGACATCGTCATCAATACGTCCTGGCTGGCTCAGCAAATCTTTGATCGCCTGGGCAATGGCGAACACTTTGGTGTCCGCCTGCGCTATTCGCATGAAGGCGACGAACCGCTGGAAACCGGCGGCGGCATCTATAACGCCCTGCCCCTGCTGGGCGATGAGCCCTTTCTGGTGGTCAATGGCGACACCTGGCACGACATCGATTTCAGCACACTGTCCCTGTCGGAAAATGATCTGATTAACCTGGTGCTGGTCAACAACCCGCCACACAACCCGGCAGGGGATTTCTGCCTGACCAAAGGCCGGCTGCGCGAATGCGAAGCGGGAAAAAACGCCCTCACCTACAGCGGCGTGGGCGTGTTCCACCCGCAGCTGTTCAAGGACAGCCAGCCCGGACACTGGCCGGTAGTTCCCCTGATTCGCCAGGCCATCGCCCAGGACCGGGCCGCCGGCATTCACCACCATGGCCAATGGAGTGATATTGGCACCATAGAGCGCCTGTTGCAGGCCAACAAGAACCTCGAAAGGGAGCACCCCGCATGAAGCAACCCACCCGCCTGTTCGCCCTGTGGCCATTTGCCACCCTGTTTCTGCTGGCGGTCTCATGGCCGGCACTGGCCGAAGAAACCGCCACTTCGCCATGGCAGGGCACCTGGGTTTCGGTACTGCCACCTTTGCTGGCCATTGCCATTGCACTGCTTTTTCGCAATGTTATTCCAGCGCTGTTTATTGGCCTGATTGCCGGTATCTGGATACTCAATGGCTTGACCCTGCCGGGGCTGGGCTGGTCAATCCTGGAAAGTTTTCAAAAATACACCGTGGATGCGCTGGCCGACCGCGATCACGCCACCGTCATTTTGTTTTCCCTTATGATCGGCGGCATGGTGGGCATCACTGCCCGCAATGGCGGCATGGTGGGCATTGTCAATCACATCGTCAAATGGGCCAATACAGTACGCCGGGCGTCCCTGGCCACCGTCGGCATGGGGCTGGCGATTTTTTTTGACGACTACGCCAACACACTGGTGGTGGGCAACACCATGCGCCCGGTGACGGACAAGCTGCACATCTCGCGGGAAAAACTGGCCTATTTTGTGGATTCCACCGCCGCACCCATCGCCGCCATCGCCCTGATCACCACCTGGGTGGGATTTGAAGCCGGCCTGATTGGCGATGCCATTTCACCGTTAAAAGACTTTCCGGCCCAGTCCGGTTATGCCGTGTTCCTGAAAACCATTGCCTACAGTTTCTACCCCATTCTGGCTTTGCTGTTGACCGTGCTGATAGCTGCCAGCGGGCGGGACTTTGGCCCCATGTACCACGTGGAAGTGCTGGCCCGGCAGGGCAAGGAACAGTACGCCAGGGCCGTCAAACATCCGGAAGAGGAAATTCAGCCCAAGCCTGGCAAACCTACCCGCGCCATCAACGCCCTGCTGCCCATCGCGGCGCTGATTGTCACCGTTATGCTGGGCCTGTATCACACCGGCTACGGCCCGGAGAAAACCCTGCAACAGATTATCGGCGATGCCGATGCCTACAAGGCCCTGCTATGGGGTTCGCTGGTGGGCATGTTGACGGCGGCCTTCCTGAGCCTCATCCAGGGTATTCTGAGCCTGGAAGAAACCGTGGACGCCTGGTACCGGGGCATGAAATCCATGCTCATCGCCATGGTCATTCTGATTCTGGCCTGGTCACTGGCGGAAGTCACCGACGGTCTGCATACCAAAGACTTTCTGGCCGGTCTGGTCAGTGGCCGGGTGTCTGCCGAATGGATCCCGGCGCTGATTTTCCTGCTGGCGGCGGCCACGGCCTTTGCCACCGGCTCCAGCTGGGGCGCCATGGGCATCCTGATTCCGCTGCTGATCCCGCTCATGTGGACCGTGATGCAGGCTCAGGGACTGGCAGACTCAAACCACCTGTACCTGATGTACGTGGCCATTGCCAGCATTCTGGCCGGTGCTGTTTGGGGCGACCACTGTTCGCCCATCTCCGACACCACCATCCTCTCGTCCATGGCCTCAGGTTGTGACCACATTCAACACGTCCGCACGCAAATTCCCTACGCGCTCTATGCCGGAGCCGTGGCCGTGCTGCTGGGCATCATCCCGGCCAGTTTCGGCTGGCCAGTGGGGCTGGTGCTGCTGTTGTCTGCGGCGGTGCTGGCCGCCGGACTGTGGCTGTTTGGCAAAAAGGTGCCTGAACCGGCACTGGAAACGAAGCTCAGTGGAAAGAATTAGCATCGGTTATAATGCCCGGTTCGACAAATAACGAGACCTTGCATGAATCACGCCAAGCCGGCCACCGGCCTGTGGCTGCCACACGTGACGGTAGCCACCATCGTTGAGAAAGACGGCAAATTCCTGATGGTGGAGGAAGACATTCACGGAGAGAAAATCCTCAACCAGCCCGCCGGGCACCTGAACGCCGGGGAAACCCTGGTGCAGGCTGCGGTGCGGGAAACCCGGGAAGAAACCGGCTGGCAGGTCACTATCGAACATGTCGTGGAGGTGTCCCAGTGGACCAGCCCCAACAGCGGCACCCATTTTGTGCGCGCCTGTTTTGCTGGTACACCGGTGCAGCATTTTCCCGAACAGCCGCTGGATGACGGCATCCTGCGCGCGCTGTGGCTGAGTCGCGATGAAGTGGCCGCCAATAGCCACCGCTTGCGCTCGCCCCTTGTTTTGCACCACATTGACCACCATATCAAAGGCAAGCAATTCCCCCTGGAGCTATTCAGCTATTACGATGACTAAAACCGCAGAAAAAATCCTGGTGGGCATGTCCGGTGGTGTCGATTCGTCGGTTTCCGCCGCCCTTCTAAAAGAACAGGGACACGCGGTGGAAGGCCTGTTCATGAAAAACTGGGAAGAAGACGACACCAGCGCCGTGTGCAGTGCCGCTGAAGATGCCCAGGACGCGCAAAAAGTGGCCGAACGGTTGGGCATCGCCTTGCACAAACGCAATTTTTCGGCCGAATACTGGGATTTCGTCTTTGAAGACTTTCTGCGTGAATACCGCGCCGGCCGCACACCCAACCCGGATATTCTTTGCAATCGGGAAATCAAGTTCAAGACCTTTCTGGAGCACGCCCAGGACCTGGGGGCAGACAAAATCGCCACCGGCCATTACGTGCGCAAGGACAGTGTCAATGGGCGCTATCGACTGCTTAAAGGCCGCGACGCCAACAAGGACCAGAGTTATTTCCTCTACACCATCGGCCAGGCACAACTGGCAGCAAGCGAATTTCCCGTGGGGGAACTGGAAAAGCCGGCCGTGCGCGAGAAAGCCCGCGCGCTGGGGCTGGCCGTGCACAACAAAAAAGATTCCACCGGCATCTGTTTCATTGGTGAAAAACGCTTTCAGGAATTCCTTGGCCGTTACCTGCAGCCCAACCCCGGCGAAATCGTCAGCGATGATGGCGAAGTCATCGGCCAGCATAACGGCCTGATGTACTACACCATCGGCCAGCGACACGGCTTGGGCGTGGGTGGTGTCAAAAACCGCCCCGATCAACCCTGGTTTGTGGCCGGAAAAGACCACGCCAATAACCGCCTGATTGCCGTTCAGGGCGACCATCCGTGGTTGTATGGCAGCCGTCTGTCAGCCACCCAGGCGAGTTGGGTTTCGGGTCAGGCCCCAGCGGTGCCATTTCGCTGCAGCGCCAAAACCCGTTACCGCCAGGCCGATCAGGCCTGCCTCATCACCGCCATTGATGGAGATCGCCTGGAAGTGGTCTTTGACCAGGCACAACGCGCCATGACGCCGGGTCAGTCAGTGGTTTTCTATGCCGGTGACGAATGCCTGGGTGGGGCCATCATTGAAGACACTGACCGGCTTGACAGCCGCTGTGAACTGCGCGGTGAACTGCGATGAGCGACAACAACAAAACCCATTACCCCGAAAACACCAGAAGCACCGGAGCAACAGACAGTCCGGACCGGCAGGGCACATCCGGTCACACACTGGAAGAACGGACGCTGGCGCTGGCCGGTGTTTGTCAGGCCGCCACCATGGCCGAACAGCTGGCCAACAACGGAGCGGTGAGTGACTTCAGGGCCTTCGACACGAGCTTGCAAAGCCTGTATGAAATGAACCCGGACAACACGCTGGCGGTGTACGGCGGCGACACCACTGGCCTGAAGCTGGGCCTGAAAACCTTGCAGGAGGCCTTTGGGCGTAACGAGGACTACCTCAATGTGCTGAAATACAGCCTGACCCTGCTGGCCCTGGAACGGAAGCTGATGAAGCGACCGGATTACCTGCAAGGGATCCAAAAAGGCATTCTCGACTCGCAGGTGCTGCGCAGTGGCACCGAGGACTTTCCCGCGCCCGTGATTGCCAAACTGGCCAACACCTATACCCAAACCGTGAGCCTGCTGCAGCCACGCATCGTGGTGTCCGGTAAGCCGTTCTACCTCAAACAACCGGCCATCACTGAAAAAATTCGTGCCATCCTGCTGGCTGGCATCCGTTCAGCGGTGCTGTGGGATCAGCTGGGCGGCAGTCAATGGCAACTGCTGTTCAAACGCAAGCCGTTGATTGAAACCGCCCGCCGCCTACAACAGCGTGCCTGAGGCGAGGCAGGCCAGCGGCAGCCAACCGCACTTCCTGTTATTCTTTTTTGCTTTAACTTGCTGAGATAAGA
>WGBZ01000300.1 GCA_015494035.1 Lysobacterales bacterium
CGGCATTGATCGGGCAGGGCGCCAGTGGTCTTTATGCCACCGACAACGTCAACCCGATACAACGGTCTCTGGCCGAAGGTGTTCTGGCCGCTGTTGGCAAGACCTGGTGGTTGCCTGAGGAGAAAATGCTCGATGCGGTGACGGCGGTTTCCGGTAGCGGGCCGGCGTATTTCTTTCTGTTTATGGAGTCATTGCAAGCCGCCGGCATCGAACTGGGCTTGCCCGAGGACATCAGTCGCGGACTGGCTCTGCAAACCGCTGTGGGGGCGGCGGCACTGGCTGCTGAGAGTTCCGAGCCACTCACTGAGCTGCGCCGTCGCGTGACATCGCCTGGGGGCACCACGGAAGCTGCACTCAATCACCTGGTAAATGCAGCGGTTCCCCAGCACATCCAAGCAGCAGTAAAAGCCGCCAGTTTACGTGCTGAGGAGCTGTCAAGGGAGTTCGGCTGAGGGGGGGCAATTGGTTATTGGGCAAACCAAGGCCGTCAGGCAGAACGAACCGCCTTCATCGAGTTCACTGCCAGTGAATCGGCAAATTCACGCAGTGCTGCCAAAATGGCCGCAGCCCGTGGTGGCAGGCCCTGTTGCTGCCAGTGTTTTCGCTGTTCCGCCATGGCCTGAATAAATTCGCTGATTTCCTGTTCGCCAGGCGGCTCACCGCCAAGGTTGTCCACACTGATGCAAAAATCGATGCCCAGGGCCTGACAAAATATCTGTTCCAGGGCCTGGGGCTTGACTTCCACGCTGAAAAAAGCCTTTTGCTGTTCGGGAGTGCGGCCATCCGGTGCGTACCAGTAGCCGTAATCATCCAGGCGTCTGCGTTCATGCCCTGCAATACACCAATGGGCAAGCTCATGCAGGGCACTGCGCACGTAGTCCTGTCGAAACTCAATGTGTGCAGGTACCTGGGTGAGAATACCGTCCCGGTTTTTTTCCTCTCGGGCTGCGCGGTAATAAGGCTCCTGTGCTCCGCCCAGCAAGACTGTGTTGTGGCAAGAGAGCACTTGGTCATTCAGGTACCGCACCAGTCCCGCAAGGTCGATGCGGGTTTCAAATGCCGGTGTTTCCGCAGTCCTGTCCATATACGCTACATTTTTAGTCTGATGCTTTTTTCTTGGGGGAGCTCACTGCGCAGAAAAAGCCGCTAATCATGGCATGTATTTTACCAAAATGACCGTTTGCCCGGTTGAATATGCCGCTAGTGCTTTCCGCTGGGTGCAATGCTTGCTTTGACGGCAATGAAAAAGATAATGGAATGACATTACTGTTTCTGCATTAAAACCATGAAAAAACAAAACGGCTTCTCTCTGATAGAACTGATCATCACCTTGGTGGTCGGGGCCATCTTGCTTTCCTGGGGCGTGCCTGCCTACCGCGACTTTGTCCGGCGACAGCAGGCGGTCTCCCTGGCCAATGATTTCCTCGGGGAGCTGAATCTGGCCCGATCTGCAGCCATCGACCGTGGTGTGCTGGTGCGGTTTGCACCCGTGGACGCCAGTGATTGGTCCAAAGGCATCAAGATCCTGACCGATGTCAATGGCAATGGCGTCAAGGACCCCGGTGATGCGGTGCTGCGACGCACCAACGGCATACCGGAAGCCTTTGACCTGACGGCGGACTACACTAACGAGGTGGTTTATAACCCGCTTGGCCAAGCCGTTGCCCGTAACACCTTCAATATCATCCTGCAGCCGGAAAACGTGCAATACAAGAAAATCGAAGTCCAACCTTCAGGAAATACGGTGGTGACAAGCCCATGAGAAACTGCTCAAAATCGTTCTCCTTTCATCAGCGACAAGCAGGTTTTACCCTGCTTGAAGTGTTAATTGCCATTTTTGTGTTTTCGATTGGCTTGCTGGGCGTTGCCAGTATGATGTCGGTGGCTATCCGCAATAACCATAATGGGTATCTGCGCACGCAGGCCAATTTTCTTATCAATTCCATGATTGATCGCATGCACGTTAATCAGGTTGGCCTGTGGACAAATAATTATGACAGCATTGCCGTATCAGGTGGCCCCATGCCTCTCGGAGGGCTTGGCTGTGACAGCTTATCGAGTACCTGTGATGCCAGTCAACTGGCCGCGCGAGACGCTGCAGCCTGGTCAGTCAGTATCGGTCAGTTATTACCGCCAGGCGCCCAGGGCACGGTTCAGTGCAATACACCACCCATGCCATTTCTGATTACAGCAGGCAATAACTGGGTGCCCGTGCCTTCCTACACGGGCACGTGTGCTGTCACCATCACCTGGAATGAAAACAATGAACAGGGTTCTCAGGCACAAACGGCAACTTTGACGGTGACTCCATGACCAAGACTAAACAAACAGTGGCCGTAATAGCGCACACACTCAACAGTACTAAAGGCAACCGTCATAAAAAGGGCTTTACGCTGATTGAATTAATGATTGCCATTCTGATTGGTGCGGTATTGCTTATCGGCATACTCAACCTTTTCAGCAATGCTTCGAAAATGAATCGTGTCCAGAATGGCCTGGCACGACTGCAGGAAAATGGCCGCTTTGCCATGTTGATGGTCAAAAATGATGTCTCGTTGACCGGTAACCAGTATTGCGCCAATATTTCTGTTAAAGACCCCTACGTCAAATACGACCCGCTCACCTTTGATCCTGCCCAAGGTGCCGGGTATCGCCCACGTGCACTGGAAGTCTGGTCTGACACGCTCACCGGAGGCCTGCCTGACAAGACGCAGGTTTCCACCAACGCCCCGGTTCCAGGAGGTGCTGATAACCCTTATCCACTGGATCCTGGCTACTTTATTCGTGGTCACGAGTGCAGCAGCGGTAGCTGTGTCCCCTCAATTGGCTCACCGGGAACAGATTTAACCAATGGCGGTTCCTCACCGGTGCCATCAGTGGGCACTAGCGCCGGCAGTCGGCTGGCCAATACCGATGTGCTCACTGTGCGTTATTTTGTCAAGGGGCTGCGGATGTCCGGTGATGGCAGCGTAATCGGAAACACCAGCTCTCTGCCGGTCATTCCAGACACGGCCATTCCTTTTGCCACGGGCGATTTTGCCATTGTGACCAACTGCTTGAATGCTTCTGTGATGCCGGTTGAAGGCGCTTCTGGTTCCACGATTTCCGCCACAGGATCTGCGGGTAAATTCTTTTCAGATGCCAATGACAGCCGCGTCTATAATATGAACAATCCCGCCAGTTTTCGCACCGTTAGCTATTACGTGGGTTTGAAATCAGACCCAAATGACCCATCCCGCCTGATTCCCGGGCTTTATCGTTCCGTGAATGGTAACAGTGAAGAAATTGTGGAAGGGGTGGACGCACTGGACATTCTCTATGGCGTACAAAAAATGGACGGCACCACCGCTTACCTGACAGCCGATCAGATCGATTCAGCCGGTACTGCCAATTGCACGGCCGCTCCGGACTTCAAGCGAAACGGTATTTCCGCCACCAACGGGCCAGGCTGTCTGTGGCGCTCGGTGTTTTCGGTGGAGATACACGCCCTGCTGAACACAGTGAATCCGGTGGCACTTGATTCTGACAACACGGCTGAACTCAACTTTCAGTATTCTGGCAATCCTGCCTGGAGCACTCCAGGCGACCTGCCTCTGGGAACAGCCGGTGGCAATATGTACCGCCGCGAATTCACCATGACCGTGCCCATCCCCAATTACAGTTTGTGAGAATCCTCATGAAAAAACACGAAACAATCCAGCGATTGCCCGCCCGCCAAAAAGGAGCAGCCCTCGTGATCGGCCTTCTGATCTTGCTGGTGATTACCATCATGAGTGTAAC
>WGBZ01000301.1 GCA_015494035.1 Lysobacterales bacterium
GAGGCGAATTAGTCGGCGAACAGGGGTCATATTTCAGCTCCGGGAAGTTTTTCGGCGCATTTTAACTGAGCCTTGTGACGCTTTTTTGATGACAGACAAAAATGAACGGTAATTAACGCTTGTTGTCATTTGTGGCCGGGTTTTCCAGCACGGTTCGTGCCATTTTTTCCGTTTCCTGAGCTTCCTCCTGCAGCCATTGTCGCAAAAGCTGTATTTTCGGCAGTTGCTGATTGCCTTCAGGGCAGACGAAATAATACGCCAGTTCACTGCTAATGCGAGTTTCAAATGGCGCCACCAGTACTCCGCGACGAATGTCATCGATGACCAATGGTGTCCGGCCCAGGGCCACGCCCTGCGCGTTTTCGGCCGCCTCCAGCATCATCATGGTGTGGCTGAAACGGGTGCCCCGGCTGGTGTCGATGTGTTCCAGCCCGGCGGCCTTCAGCCACATTTCCCAGTCCTCGCTACTGTAATCGTCATGCAGCAGATTGCTGGTGGCGAGCATGCGGTTGAGGCTGGTGCTTTTGAAGCGTTCTGCCAGCTGCGGCGAACAGACCGGAAACACCTCTTCCTGCAGCAGGCATTCGCTGAATAACCCCGGCCAGTTGCCTTTGCCATAGCGGATCGCAATGTCCACTTCTTCGGTCTTGAAATCCACCGGCCAGTCATAGGCAGAAACGCGAATATCGATGTCCGGGTGTTGTTGCTGGAATTTCCACAGCCGTTTGACCAACCATTTGGTGGCAAATGACGGCAATACCGAAATGGTGATGGCGTTGCTGCGATTGCGTTGTATCAGTGTGCGGGATGCCTGCTCGAGTTTTTCCAGCACATCGCGCACCTGTTGCAGGTAAATTTTGCCATCGCGGGTGAGCGACAACGACCGGTTGTGCCGCTCAAACAGGGGCGTGCCCAGTAACTCTTCCAGGGCCTTGATCTGGTGACTAATGGCAGCCTGGGTCACGAATAGCTCCTCGGCGGCTTTGGTGAAGCTCATGTGCCGGGCAGAGGCCTCAAGGGCTTTGAGGGAGCGCAAGGGGGGAATGTGCTGGTATTTTTTCACAACAGGGTTCACAAAACCGGGCTTCGCATTAGCCTAGCTTATGCGAAGCATAAAAACAATTCGCTTGCGGAGATTTTCAATTGGGCTATTATACGCGTCCCGGATGGATTGGATGTTCCGTCATTCGGAGTCGCGGCAAGGATTGAACCTTTTGCGGCGGAGTGTGTCATAAGGGTGACTTTCAGGAAGAAAGGGGCTTTGGCATTAACTCTGCTAATTTTCAGTGATTGCCACGGCCCGATTGATGTTGGACAGGATTGTCCCGGATTGTTTTTTTCATTGTTCCCTGCCAATGGATTTTGGCAACGTGGTTGCAATTTAAAGCCACAACCTACGTCTCCGGTGAGGTTTCTCCTCCCTCTTCCTCACCGGAACTTGATGGGGAAGGAGGCCGCAAGGTCTCCTTTCCAATCACGTAGTATTCAGGCGCGTCAGGCATGACGCGCCTTTTTTTGCCTGGTGGCAAGTGCCGCTCAAGCAGTAACATAAATCAGAGGCTCCCCAACTCGACCTGCAAAACAGGCCAATCTTTGTGCTTCAGGCTGTTTTCTTGCGTGCGCTTTTCGTGGTTTTTTTGGCGGTTTTCCCTGTCGTCTTCGCCCTGGTCTGCTTCTCTTTTTTGCGTTTTCCTGTTTCCAGCAGCGGTTTAAGAAAAACGGCAGTGTGGGTGTCATGGCGTGACACCAGTTCCTCGGGGCTGCCGGTGGCCACGATCTGGCCGCCGCCGTCACCGCCCTCCGGCCCCAGGTCGATGATCCAGTCGGCTGTTTTCACTACGTCCAGATTGTGTTCGATGACCACCACTGTGTTGCCGTGATCGCGCAGGCGATGCAATACCTTGAGCAGTTGTTCGATATCCGCAAAGTGCAGGCCGGTGGTGGGTTCATCCAGAATGTAGATGGTCTGGCCGGTGTCGCGCTTGGACAGCTCCTTGGCCAGTTTGACCCGTTGGGCTTCGCCGCCAGACAGGGTGGTGGCGTTCTGGCCCAGCTTGATGTAACTCAATCCCACATCCAGCAGGGTTTGCAAGCGGTTCTTGACCGCCGGGATGGCATCGAAAAAGGGCGCGGCCTCCTCGATTGTCATTTCCAGCACTTCGTGAATGTTCTTGCCCTTGTAGCGGATATCCAGGGTCTCGCGGTTGTATCGTTGGCCCTTGCAGGTGTCGCAGGTGACGTAAACATCGGGCAGAAAGTGCATTTCCACCTTGATGACGCCGTCGCCCTGACAGGCTTCGCAGCGGCCTCCTTTGACGTTAAAACTGAATCGGCCTGCCTTGTAGCCACGGGCGCGGGCTTCCGGCGTGCCGGCAAACAGTTCGCGAATGGGCGTGAAAAGTCCGGTGTAGGTGGCCGGATTGGAGCGGGGGGTGCGGCCAATGGGTTTCTGGTCAATGTCCACCACCTTGTCAAACAGTTCGATGTTTTCGATTTTGTCAAAAGACGCCGGAGTGGTGTGAGCACGGTTGAGTTCGGCGGCCAATATTTTGTATAGGGTTTCGTTGATCAGGGTGGACTTGCCCGAGCCGGACACGCCGGTCACGCAGGTGAACAGGCCGGCGGGCAATTCCAGCGTGACGTTTTTCAGGTTATTGCCACGGGCGCCAATGAGGCGGAAAATCTTATCCGGGTCCGGCCGGTGGCGCACCGCCGGGATTTCAATGGCGCGCTTGCCGCTGAGGTATTCGCCGGTGATGGAGCCGGGCGTGTGACGGATTTCATCTGGCGTGCCCTGGGCCACGATGTGGCCGCCATGGACGCCGGCGCCGGGGCCGATATCCACCACGTGATCGGCCATCTGAATGGCTTCTTCGTCGTGTTCCACCACAATCACGGTGTTGCCCAGGTCACGCAGGTTGGTCAGGGTCTTGAGCAGTTTGGCATTGTCGCGCTGGTGCAGGCCGATGGACGGCTCATCAAGCACGTACATGACGCCCACCAGGCCCGCGCCGATCTGGCTGGCCAGTCGAATGCGCTGGGCTTCGCCGCCGGACAGGGAGTCGGCCTTGCGGTCCAGGGTCAGGTAGTTGAGTCCCACATTGACCAGGAAACTCAGGCGTTCCTTGATTTCCTTGACGATTTTTTCGGCGATCTTGCCTTTCCAGCCGGGCAGTTGCAAGGATTCGAAAAATGCCAGCGCTTCGGCAATGGAGCGGCGGTTGATTTCTGGCAGGTTGGTGTCAGCCACAAACACATGGCGCGCGGCTTCATTCAGGCGATCGCCCTGGCAATCCGGGCATTCCCGGGTGCTGATGTATTTGCTCAGTTCTTCACGCACCGTGCCGGAATCGGTTTCGCGGTAGCGCCTTTCCATGTTTTTGGCCACGCCTTCAAACGGGTGTCGGCGCTGTTGCAGGCCACGGTCTGAAATGTAACTGAAGGCGATTTTTTCACGGCCACTGCCAAAGAAAATGATGTCGCGGATTTTTTCCGGCAGGTCTTTCAGCGGTGTGTCAATGCTGAAATCGTAGTGCATGGCCAGCGCCTGGATAAGCTGGAAGTAGTAGCCGTTGCGGCGGTCCCAGCCGCGAATGGCGCCATCGGCCAAGGAGAGATTCCAGGAGGTGACGATGCGTTCCGGGTCAAAAAACTGCTTTACGCCCAAACCGTCACAGCCCGGGCAGGCACCGTGCGGGTTGTTAAAGGAAAACAGCCTCGGTTCCAGTTCTTCCAGTGCGTAATCACACACCGGGCAGGAGAATCGCGAGGAAAACAGCATGTCGACGGGTTCTTCGTTGCCATCGAAGCTGACCACCCGCGCCAGCCCGTCACTGAGTTTGAGGGCGGTTTCAAAGGATTCGGCCAGGCGTTGTTGCAGGTTGTCGCGGACCTTGAAGCGATCCACCACCGCTTCAATGGTGTGTTTGGTCTTGGGGTTCAGATCGGGAAGATCGTCCAGGTTATAGATGCGCCCGTCAATGCGCACGCGCACAAAGCCGCTGGTGAACAGTTGATCGAGCACCAGAATGTGTTCGCCCTTGCGATCGCGAATCACCGGCGCCAGCAGCATGAGCTTTTTGCCTTCCGGCTGCGACAGCACGGTGTCCACCATCTCCGAAATAGTCTGCGCTTCCAGGGCGATGCCGTGCTGCGGGCAACGGGGCGTGCCGGTGCGGGCAAACAGCAGGCGCAGGTAGTCGTAGATTTCGGTGATGGTACCAACGGTGGAGCGCGGGTTATGGGAAGTGGATTTCTGTTCGATGGAAATGGCCGGTGACAAACCTTCAATGTGGTCAATGTCGGGTTTTTCCATCATGCTCAGGAACTGGCGCGCATAAGCCGACAGCGACTCCACGTAACGACGCTGGCCTTCTGCGTAAATGGTGTCGAAAGCCAGCGAGGATTTGCCAGAACCTGACAGACCGGTGATGACGATCATCTGGTTGCGGGGCAGATCCAGATCAATATTCTTCAGGTTGTGAGTGCGGGCGCCGCGAATGCTGATGTTTTTCATGAAATATGGGGC
>WGBZ01000302.1 GCA_015494035.1 Lysobacterales bacterium
CGGTTTTTATGAACTGGGCGCCCTGTGCGCGCTGGAAGATTCCTTGAGTAACCTGAAACTCACCGATCTGGATGTGTTTGTGGGCGTCAGCGCCGGGGCATTTCTGGCCGCTTCACTGGCCAATGGCATCAGCACCGAGCAGGTTGCCAATATTTTCGCGTTCAAGAAAACCGCCGAGACACCGTTTAACCCCGATCATTTTCTGCAACCGGCTTATGGCGAATACCTGAAAAAAGTCCTGCAACTGCCCCTGTACACCGGGCAGGCCTTGCTGGATTGGGCCCGGCACCCCCTGTCCACCAGCGCCGTGGATATGCTGGAAAAAGCCGGGCGCGCCCTGCCCACCGGCACCTTCAACAACGCCAAGCTGGAAAATTTCCTTAAAAACGTGTTCACCCGCCATGGCAAGGGCAACGATTTCCGGCAACTGGACAAGAAGCTCTATATTGTGGCCTGCGAGCTGGATTCCGGCCGCGCGGCGGTGTTCAGTCAGGAAAAGCACGCCGATGTGCCCATTTCCAAAGCCATTCAGGCGTCATCGGCCTTGCCGGGCCTGTACCCGCCCGTGAAGATCAAGCAGCGGCATTACGTGGATGGCGCCCTGCGCCGCACCATGAATGCGTCGGCGGCCCTGAAAAATGATGTGCAGTTGCTGTTTGCCATCAACCCCATTGTGCCGTTTGACAGCCAGAAGCGAACCAAGTCCGGCGAACTGATGCAAGGCGGCTTGCCCATGGTGCTGTCCCAGACTTTCCGCTCCATAGTGCAGTCACGGCTCAAATCCGGGCTGGACAAGTACGGCGCCCATTACCCGCACGCGGACATTGTCTTGATCGAACCGGACAGTAACGACGAAATGCTGTTCAACACCAACCTGTTCAGCTATGGCCAGCGGGCCCGCCTGTGCGCCTATGCCTATGACAAGACCCGCCAGCACCTGCGCGACAAGGCCGATGCCCTGCGGCCTTTGCTGGCCCGCCATGGCATTGCCCTGCACGAGGAAAATCTGTTTAATACCCGGCGCGACTTGAACGACATGCTGGCCAGCAACCCGGCCAACCCCGTGGCCAGCAAACTCGATCACACCCTGGACCAGCTGGACCGAACACTGAAAATCCTGGCCCACAAAGTGAACTGAACGGGCTGTTCACACCGATAAAGTCGTACCCAGGTCCGTGTGCTTCCCTAGTCAAACAGGCCAATTCCGCCCTGGTAGTTGAAATCCGGTAGCACAGTGGCCAGGCTGTTGTTGTTCAGGCGTTTGCTTAGCACTTCACCGAACACTTCACGGAAATCCGTGGTCACGGCCAGATCGCCGCGATCCAGCTGGGAAGGCGCCAGTCCCGGCCATTGACCGTACACCTGCCCGCCGTTGACAGCGCCACCCAGCACGTACATGACCGAACCGTGACCGTGATCCGTGCCGCTGGAGGCATTTTGTCCAGCCCGACGGCCAAATTCCGTCATGCACAACACTGTGATGCGGTGCCAGTGATCGCTCAGGTCCTGCCGAAAAGCCGCCAGGGAGTCGGCAAATTCCTGCGCCAGGTCCGGGTAAAACTGGTTGATATTGTCGTGATGATCCCAGCCGCCAATGTCCGCCGTGGCCACCTCAATGCCCACATCGGCCTTGATCAATACCGCCAGTTGCTGCAATTTATTGCCGAAAGGCGTGTCAGGGTACTGGGCGCCGTTTTCCACCGGGTAATCGTCCGGGTTCAATGCCTGCAGCGTGTCAATGCCTCCGAACAGGGTTTGCGCATGGGCCGCCATGAGGGATTCGCCATCAAACAGTGCACGCGTGCTCTCGCTGACGGCATCGTGCAAGGCCGGCTTGATCTGCAAATCAAACCCGGCGATGGAAGACAGCGTCAAAGCGGTCACGCCCTCCGCCGCCAGAGACTTATTAATGGCGCCATTGAAGGAAACGGCCCTAAAGGCGGACGCGTTACCGGTGTCCAGACTCATTAAATGCCGCCCCAGCCAGCCACTGTTGACCACGTTCTTGCCCGGATACGCCCACTCCATAAAATCCTGGGCGTCGAAATGGGAACGCGAGTTTGATGGACTGCCAGCGGCATGCACCAGCGCCAGTTCATTGGCATCCCACAGCGGCAGCAGGCTGGACAGCGCCGGGTTGAGGCCGAAAAAACCGTCCAGGTCAATGGCATCGGCCACCGCAATCTGTGGCCGCAGGTCAAAATAATGACCATCGCCCACCGGCACCACCGAATGTAGGGCATCGGCCGCGCCGCGCTGGAAAACCGTAATCAGGATATCGCCTGCCTGGGCTTTGGGGCGCGCGCTGGCATGGCTGGCCGCCCACAACGGCGCCGTTTGCAGGGCCAGACCCGTGGCCGCTGTTCGAATCAGGAAGGCTCTTCGATCAAGGGGTGTGAAAGCGGGCATGATTCACCTCAACTGGAAGTAGTCAGAACACAGCATCAGGCCCACCACGGCTCGCAGTCGCTGCTCGGCGGTGCCAACATCCGAAGCCAGAAACTCCTCGAACACCTGGCGGTCGGCATCGACGATGGGGCGTTGCAAAATCTGCTGCCGCAAGGCTTCCACCTGATCGGCATGGCTGACGGCCCCCTGCAGCAGGTCTTCCAGGGGGTACTGGATGTAATC
>WGBZ01000303.1 GCA_015494035.1 Lysobacterales bacterium
CCATTTACTGGGCACGGCCGGAGAAAGTGTATTACGCCAACAGCAAGGAAGACGCCGCCGCGATTGATTTTGACGACCAGTTTATCTATGAAGAACTGGATCGGCCGCTGTCACAACGCAAACTGCCCATGGTTCGCCTGCTGGCCGACGAAGCCATCGCCGCTTTTCGCGATTGGCAGAACAAAAGCGATAAAATCGAATACTGACGCGCAGACCGGCAAAACCCTGTGGCTGTGGATAGGTTAATGTTATGACTCCGGCCTAATTTCATTCAAACCCGTGGGCAAAAATCAGGTCAAAATTCGTGCGACGGAACACCCCGGCACCGGGCGAACCCACGTAGCTGAAATCGTTATCGAGGCTGAAATCCACTGGAATGGCAAACGGCCAGGGCAGGTTGTCGGTGATATTCTGCCAGCTGGCACCGGCGTCGAAGCTCTCCCACACGCCGCGGGAATCCGGATCATAACCGCCGTGATCAAACGCCGACGAGGACGTTACCAGCAGATGGGATTCATCGTGGGCGCTGACGGCAATCCGCCAGACCAGCGGGTCGGCCAGAACCAGCTGCCAGTTCGCCCCGCGGTTTTCGCTTTTATACACCCCCACCCCGTGCACCACGGCATAGACCCTGTCCGGGAAACCGATGCCTGGATTGGCCAACACATCGCTGACGCCCTGCCATTGATACGCCAGCGGCAGGTCATTGACTGAACCGGTCATGCCGGCAATGGTAAGGTTCTGAGTGAAATTCACACCGTCATCGGCGCGGAAAATTCCGAACTCGCCGCCGGCATAAACCCGCCCATCCTGCGACACCGAGGTGCTGCGCATGCCGCCATTGGCAAACACACGCACCCAGTTAAGGCCGTCGTTAGTGCTGCGGTAGACATCGCCTTCGGCGGTCACGTAAAGGCGCCGCACCGGACCGCTGCTGGCATCCAGAGACAAGCCCAGCAAGGGGGCAGCTGGTAGCCCAGCGCCCACCTGGGTCCATTGTTGACAATCTGCTCCGCCACGGTTGGTGCTGTGCAGTAACACCGCCGGGCCCAGCTCGTCTTCGCTTTGCATGGTCCACACGTAGCCGTCCCGATCCGGGTCAGTCAGGATGGTCCAGCTGTTGCCGCCAAAACCGTCCCAGTTGCCGGTCTCCTGCGGACGGTTGCAAGAAACCCAGCTGCTTCCCTGGTCATCACTGCGCCACACGCCCATGTCGATAAACCCGGCCCACAGCACCGCGTTATCGCTTTTGTCGGCTTCCAGCTCGATAATCACCGCATTATCGACGCCGCGTGATGTCCAGTGCCCGGGGCTAACCTCGGTGGTGTACAAAGCCTGGCCACTGAGTCCGCCATCAAAACTGCCGTAAACCGCCTGGGAATTGACCCAGTAGAGGCGATCGCCTGCGGCGGTCACGCCATGCAACCAGCCGTTACGAATATAGTAGTTGGCCTGCCAGCCCACACTGATATCCGTCGCCTCGGAAATCTGGTTCCAGTTTTGACCACCGTCCAGGCTTTGCCAAACGCCATCGCGCTGTTCGCCAGGGAAAGGAAACTGACGCCGGGAATTGAACAGGCGAATGTTTTGCGGCTCACCTGCTTTTAGCCAAATGACCCCGCCATGCTGCGCCACTTCCACAAACGTGTCCCCGCCATCGTCACTGCGGTACAGGTGCCCAAACTGGTTCGCCACAGCATCGGTGGTGGTCACCCAGACGCGGTTGCTCACGTTGGGATCGAGGGCAAAATCCATGATATCGGTGGTAAAAGATCCACTAATCAGCACCCATGTAATGCCACCATCACTGGAACGGTAGAGCGCATTTTGTCCGCTGGCAAACCGCCCTTCCCCGCTGAGCGCATAAACAACATCGGGGTTGCTCGCACGCACTTTGAGCATAATCAGACGCAGGCCGGAAGCGGGCAAATTGGTCGAAATCTGAAACCAGGTGTCACCGCCATCCAGGGTTTTGTACACTTGCCCGTCGGCACTGTTGTAAACCGAGTGAAACGCCGCATAAGCAATGCTGTCGCTGGCCACGGCCAGGGTTTCCACGTAGCCGAAGCTCAGTGGCCAGGTAAAGCTGGCTCCGCCATCAACGGTTTTGTAGATGCCCTCCTCGGTGCCAACAAAAAAACGCTGGGCGTTAGCCGGGTGCATGCCAAATCCGGCCACGTGGGTGGAAAACATGCCGTTGGCAGGCCCCTGAATCGCCCAGTGTGCGCCCTGGTCATGACTCACGTACACGCCTGACAGATCGCTGGCCACATAAATCCCGCCAGCGGCATCCACTGCCGTGCGTTCAAACCAGCCGCCACCGCCCACATTGATTGCCTGCCAGCTGGCAGAGGCCACGGGGCCATGGCACAGCAAAACAGAAAAAAAGAAACAAAAAACAATCGCGTTACGTTGCATTGTACTGGCCCTCGCAATGGGATACCTGACAAGTGCCCGGCCCATCCACTATAATCCCGACTCCCTTTGGAAAAAGTGAATCACCATGCAAACTTTCATCAAATCTGCCTTAACCGGCTTTGTTCTGTTCCTGGTAACCACCGTTTCAACCCCCGCGATGGCGCAAAACGCCACCTCAAACCCAGCCCAGGCGGACGCCACCCCCAAAGCCCCGCCGGTGTATGTCAAACTCACCACCAACAAGGGCGATATCGTGCTTGAGCTGTACCCGGACAAGGCGCCAAAGACAGTGGCCAACTTTGTCCAGTACGTCAACGATGGCTTTTACGATGGCACCATTTTTCACCGGGTGATACCCAATTTCATGATTCAGGGCGGCGGCTTTGACCGCGACCTGATGCGCAAGCCCACCCGCAAGCCCATTGAAAACGAAGCCGCCAACGGCCTGAAAAACCTGCGCGGCACCATTGCCATGGCACGCACCGGCGACCCACATTCGGCCACGGCACAATTTTTTATCAACGTGCAAGATAACCCGGCCCTGGACTACACCGGGCCGCAAAACAGCCGCACCTGGGGTTACGCGGTGTTTGGCAAGGTGATTGATGGCATGGACACCGTCGACACCATCCGTTTTCAGCCCACCGAAGCCCGTGGCCCGTTTCTTCGTGACGTGCCTATCAAGGACATGATCATCAAAAAAGCCACGGTCATCCAGAAGCCCGACTTACCGGTGCCAGCGGCCAAAGCAGGCACTGGCACTGGCACTTCGGACAAGCCGGACACAGAAGCCTCGAAAAACACACCAGAATCCGGCCAGTAAGCCGGCGTGGGAGTCCAGAAACAACCCCCGCAAGCCGGGGTGGTTTTTGTGGCCGATGTGCATCTGGATGACTCACAGCCAGAAATCACACGCCGTTTCGAACACTTTTTGCGCCACACGGCCAGCCGCTGCCGTTCGCTGTATTTGCTGGGTGACATTTTTGAAAGCTGGGTTGGCGACGATGACCCATCGGCCTTGTCGCAACGCATTGTGGCAATATTAAAAGACCTGATTGACGCCGGCGTGCGCTGTTATTTCATGCCGGGCAACCGGGATTTTCTGCTGGGTGAAGACTGGCTGCAACGCGCCGGGGTCACGCTTCTGGCCGATCCCTCCCCCTTGCCGACGGAAGACACACCCACCGGGCTGGCAGGAAAAATCTGGCTCTCGCACGGCGATGCCCTGTGCACCGATGACCTGGCCTATCAAAAAGTTCGACGCATGCTGCGCGATTCCAGCTGGCAGGCGGATTTTTTGGCCAAGCCACTGGCTGAACGCAAGGCTTTTGCCCAGGCCGCGCGCGAACGCAGCCGCGAATACGTGTCTACGGCCAGCGATGCCATCATGGATGTCAACCCGCAGGCAGTGAATGCCTTCATGGATCGGCTTGGGGCAGACATACTGATTCACGGCCACACTCACCGACCGGCCATGCACCGCTGGCAGGTACCGGACACGGGCCGCTGGCGTCAACGCCTGGTGCTGGGTGACTGGCACCGCCACACTTCCTACCTGAGCCTGGCCGACGGCGAATTTCGCCTGATTACGTGTTAAAATCAGCGCAAATACTCACCCGGCACGCCGGGCGAATAATGTGCCTGGCAAAGCCGCACAAGGCTTCGCGAAATGCCCGGCAATTGAACGTGCGGCCTGACCGCTTCTGAATCATTCCGGAGAAAACCATGAATGCCCTGGACAAACTGAATGCCATCCGCCGTGCCGGCGGTTCCCGCCTGACCATTGGCCTGGACGATGACACCATCGCGAAATTCCTTGCCAGCGACCCGAGCCTGGCGCAGGCCATTGACCTGGCCTTTGACGAATTCCAGCGCATTGCCAGCGATTACCCGGAACTGATCGACCTGGAGGAAGCCGATCAACTGCGCACCGTGCAGGCCGACTTCGTCAATTTTTACGCCGATGACGCGGTCAACCCCTATGTGTCCCTGGGCGCCAAGGGCCCGTGGCTGATCACGCTAAAAGGGGCCGTGTTGCACGACAATGGCGGCTACGGCATGCTCGGCATGGGTCATGCCCCGGATACCGTGATTGAAGCCATGGTGCGACCGCACGTGATGGCCAATGTGATGACACCCAACGTGTATCAAAAGCGTTTTACCGAAGCGGTCAAAAAGGAAGTCGGACACACGCGCGGCGACTGCCCGTTCGACAAGTTCCTGTGCCTCAATTCCGGTTCTGAAGCGGTGACCGTGGCGGCGCGGATTTCCGATATCAATTCCAAAAACATGACTGATCCGGGCGGACGTCATCACGGCAAAGCCATCAAGATCATGAGCCTCAAGGGCGCTTTCCATGGCCGCACCGACCGACCGGCGCAATATTCAGACTCCTCCATCAGCAACTACCGCAAGAATTGCGCCACCTTTCGCGACCGCGATAACCTGATCACAGTGGAAATCAATGACATTGATGACCTCAAACGCGCTTTTGCCGAGGCTGAAGCCAACAACATTTTCATCGAGTCCTTCTTCATGGAGCCAGTGATGGGCGAAGGCAACCCGGGCGAGGCCATTACGCCCGAGTTCTATCAAGCCGCGCGTGAACTGACCAAAGCCCACGGCAGCCTGTTTCTGGTGGACTCCATCCAGGCCGGCCTGCGTGCCCAGGGCTGTCTGTCCATTGTTGATTACCCCGGATTTGAACACGTGGAAGCACCGGACATGGAAACCTATTCCAAGGCGCTCAATGCCGGCCAATACCCGCTGTCGGTGCTGGCCATGAACAAGCCCACGGCGGATTTGTACGTGAAAGGGGTTTACGGCAACACCATGACCACCAACCCACGGGCCATGGACGTGGCGGTAACGGTGCTGGAAAGCATCACCCCGGCCTTGCGTGAAAATATTCGCGCCCGTGGCGAGGAGTTTGTCAACAAACTCAATGATTTAAAAGAGAAATTTAACGGAGAAATTACCGGCGTTCAGGGCACCGGCCTGCTGTTTTCCTGCGAGCTGGATCCCAAATTCAAGGCCTATGGCAAAGGCAGCATTGAAGAATATTTGCGCAAGCATGGGCTGGGTGTGATTCATGGCGGGGAAAACTCCCTGCGTTTCACCCCCCATTTCAACATCACCTCCGGTGAAGTGGACCTGATTGTGGATGCTGTTGAACATGCCATCCTCAATGGCCCGCGCCTGCAGATGGACAAGGCCAGCTGATCATTCGTCGCAATACTCGCATCCAACAGGCCTGGCACTGCCGGGCTTGTTGCTTTTGCAAGCACGAAAAATTTCACTGCACACAACCACAGCACGAGAATCACCATGAAACACATTTCGGTTAAAGACGCACTGACAGGCCAGGTGGCCGTGGGCGAAGACATCACGCTCAAGGGCTGGGTGCGCACCCGCCGCGATTCCAAAGGCGGGTTTTCCTTTATCAACCTGCATGATGGCTCCTGCTTTGACCCCATTCAGGTGGTGGCCGATCAGGAACTGCCCAATTACGAAGGCGAAATCAAGCGCCTGACCACCGGTTGCTCGGTGGAAGTCAGCGGCAAACTGGTGGAATCCCCTGGCAAGGGGCAACCGGTGGAACTGAAAGCCGATCGCGTGGATGTTGCAGGCTGGGTGGAAGACTCGGATACCTACCCGGTGCAGCCCAAGCGTCACAGCATGGAATTTCTGCGTGAAGTGGCGCACTTGCGCCCGCGCACCAACACCTTCAGCGCCATGACGCGGGTGCGCAACACCCTGGCTCAAGCCGTGCATCGCTATTTTCACGAAAACGGTTTCTTTTGGGTGGCCACGCCCATTATCACGACCAGTGATTGCGAAGGCGCCGGCGAACTGTTTCGCGTGTCCACGCTGGACATGGTCAACCCGCCAAAAACTGATGATGGCCGCATTGATTTTTCCCAGGATTTTTTCGGTAAGGAAACCTACCTGACGGTGTCCGGACAGCTGAATGCGGAAACCCATGCCTGTGCTTTGAGCAAGGTGTACACCTTTGGCCCCACCTTTCGGGCCGAAAATTCCAACACCACCCGGCACCTGGCGGAGTTCTGGATGATTGAACCGGAAGTGGCCTTCAACGACCTGAACGACAACGCCCAGCTGGCCGAAGACTTCCTGAAATACGTGTTCAAGGCGGTGTTGGAAGAAAACGTCGATGACATGGCATTTTTCAACAAGCACGTGGACAAACAGGCCATGCAGCGCCTGCAAAGTTTCGATCAGGGCGCGTTTGAGCGCGTCAACTACGCCGATGCGCTGGAGATTCTGAAAAAATCTGGCCAGAAATTCCAGTTTCCGGTGGAATGGGGTCTGGACCTGCAGACCGAGCATGAACGCTTTCTGACCGAGCAGCACTTCAAAAAACCCATCGTCATTATGAACTACCCGGAAGAAATCAAGCCCTTCTACATGCGCCTGAATGACGATGGCAAAACCGTGGCCGCCATGGATGTGCTGGTGCCTGGCATTGGGGAAATCATTGGCGGTTCGCAACGGGAAGAACGACTGGACAAATTGCTCGAGCGCATGCAGAAACACAACCTGAACCCAGAAGATTACCAATGGTATGTCGACCTGCGCCGCTACGGCACCGTGCCACACAGCGGCTTTGGCCTTGGCTTTGAACGGCTGGTTTCCTACGTGACGGGTCTGGGCAATGTACGTGATGTCATCCCGTTTCCGCGCACGCCAGGCAACGCGCGCTTCTGATGGGCCTTGCTCTGACCTCTTTTCTGGTGGGTTTGCTGGCCATTGCCAACCCGCTCGGGGCCATCCCCGTCTACCTGAGCCTGTGCGCTGGCAAGGACCCACTGGTGTGCCAACGGGTGCCTCGCATCACCGCCCTGGCTTTCTTTTTGATCCTGGCGGCTGCCCTGTTGATTGGCGACACGCTGCTGCGGCTGTTTGGCATTACCATTGATGCGTTCCGGGTCGGTGGTGGCCTGTTGATTCTGCTCATGGCCATCTCCATGCTCAAGGCCAAACCCACCAGCCTCAAGGCACGGCCGGAAGAAACCGAAGAAGCGCAGAATTCCGATACCTTCGCCGTGGTGCCTTTGGCCATGCCTATGCTGGCAGGCCCCGGCGCCATCAGTCTGGTGATTATTCAGGCCAACAATACCCACCAGCCGCTGGAACTTGGCCTTTACCTGCTGGTCATCGCGGTGGTGGCTGTTCTGCTCTGGCTGACGCTAAAACTGGCCCAACCACTGGGTGAACTGCTGGGTATCACCGGTCTGAATGTGTTTACCCGCATCATGGGCCTGATTCTGACCGCCATCGGGGTACAAATGATGGCCGACGGGCTGCGAACATTGCTGCCGGGACTGGCTGGATAAACCAGTTTAACCACACAGAATTACCAGCGACTGGCTCAGGAAAAACTCTAGGGTTACTAAGGAAGCGCTGATCGAATCGTGAAATGGCTATTGCTGTGCTATTATTTTCATTCATTAGCCGTATCGAATTTTTATTAAACCCATCTCTACCAAAGGACAAATTGTGAAGAAAAAATACCCCAAACTCACCATTGGCAAATTGATTCAATTGCTGCTCACCTACCTGGCCGTCAGTGCCGCCATTATTTTCTGGATCAACTGGCAGGCCGGCTTCGTGTTCAATCCGGTGCCGCTGGCCATTCTCAGCGTAATTTCCGCCGTGGTGCTCACTGCCTTGCACGTGCGCTACCATTACGGCCCCAGACCTTACCCCTGGCAGCAAAAACGCGCCAGGCAACACTAATATCACATCAAGGCCATGCACATGGAAAAACCTGCCGACCCCCAGTCAACTGGTGATATAAGCCACCAAAACAAAAACCAAGCCAGAAAACGCAGCGGCTTGTTGTTTGGCCTCGTGTTACTGAGTTTTCTGCTGGTTTCCGGAGGCATTTTTATCACCATTTCCGCCCCGCATTGGGGCCGGCGTTACTGGTTTTTTCTGGCCCTGGTGTTTTCCATCATTTCCCTGGGCTGGAAGCTGATCAAACATAAACACCATCAGGATCATGCCATGCAGTGCTATCGCTGGGGCCAGATCATTGCCTCGCATGTGCTGTTCTGGGCCGGTGTCTGGGTGGCCATGGCTTCGGTCTACTTCGCCTGGCGTTTTGGCATGATGAGCGTGGAAGCCAGTGGCATCATGAGCCTGCTCATCCTGGCTTTGGCGATTTATTCCGATGGCTTGTGGGTGGATAAGCACTTAAGCATTTTCGGTGCCATCTTGCTCCTACTGGCCGTGCTTTCGGTGTTTGCGCGGGCCTATATCTGGCTGGGTTTTGTGGCACTGGTGCTTTACGCCCTCTATTGGCTGGCCCGGGGTCTGCTTGGAAAGCGAACCTAATACCGGCCAGGATTTGCAACCCGGCCTTAGGAAAGCTCTTCTGGCCGAGTCAAATGTAAACGATGGCGTCAAAGCGGCACGGGAAAGGGACAAGCCGTGTGGCACCGCTATAATGACCGACAGTGTGAAACCGCCTGTGCGGTTTTCTAGGGAGCCTCTGATTGAATCTGGCGCGAGCAGATTGTCGTGAAAAATTGTTCAGTTCAAGGCGCAAGCCGCACCCAATAGCAGGGCTATTGTGAAGGTTTGCAACGCAGAAATGGACGATTTTACGCCGCAAGATGCCGTGTCACGATTCGATCAGAGTTTCCCTAGCCATCCTTATCCTTGCCTGGGGTTTTTATGTCGCTGTCGCAACCTGTTGCCCGATTGTTTTTCCTGACTCTGGCGTTTCTGTCAGCCCCGATGGCTGCCGCCGAAACGGCCATTTTCCACGGCGGCTTTGAACAACTGTTCAGCCTTGAGTACAGTGCCGGGGCCAATGGCCAGTTAACCGGCCCCCAGAGCCAATTGGTGGAACAGGGGCAAAGTGGCGCGGCCATCACAGCCGTGGCCAATGCCGGATTCCATTTTGTGGACTGGTCGGATACCCGCACGGATAACCCCCGCAGGGACAATAACGTCCAGGCCAGTCTGTCCGTGAGCGCGCGGTTTGCCACTGATGCATTCGGCCAGGGCGGAAGCCATGTGATTGCCCCACCCTACGTGGAAGCCAGCCAAGGCGCCACGTTGTACTACCCGGCCGATGCCAGTGCCACCCAGCCGGTGCCAGTGGTGTTTTTCGCGCCGGGCTGGAGTTCCACCGATGCCGCTGATTACGACACCATTCTGCGCTTTATCGCCAGTCACGGTTACGCAGCAGTGTATGCCCCGGATGAAAACCTGTTCACCTCGGCCAACATGCTGGATGATTTTCGCGCCATGCTGGCCGACCCGGCCGTGGCGCCACTGCTGGACACCAGTCGCATTGGAGTCATCGGTCATTCCATTGGCGGTGGTCACGTGTTCAATATCCTCGATAAACTCAGCGATGTGGACGGTTGGGGAAATCAGGGCCGGTTTCTGTTTGCCATCGAACCGTGGTTTGCCTTCGATATGCAACAGCTGGACATGCGCACCTTGCCGGCCAACACGCACGTTATCCTGCAACAATACGGGCCAGGCGGATTCAATCCCCAGAACGCCACCGATACGCGCATCCCTCTGACCGAGTATTACCTGCTGGAATCCATTGCCGAGGCGCAGAAGGATTACCAAGTGGATGAAACCGTCAACCACAGCTACCCGTATGGCAGTGGCAGCAATTACGCCGATAAAGCAATTATTCTTACTCCCCTGGATGCCCTCATGGAGCTGGCCTTTCGCAACCCCGCCAGCGCCGTGGCCCATGCCGCCGCGCTGGAACTGGGTAGCGACGACCCCTACGCCGATGGTCAGGGCATTCAACAGGTTTTCCCACGCAACGACCCGCAGATCCAGTACCCGTGCAACGGCTACAATTTTACCCAGTACGACATTGATTACTGCGACATCAAAGGCTATCCGTGGTCAGCCAAACTGACGCCGGTGGCCACTGACAACAGCACTGTGCAACCGCCATTCCCCGGCAGCAGCCTGGACCAGGCTTTTGGCCAATTGGTCACTCGCGTGACAAAACGCATCGATCAGAATGACACACCCACGCAGAACAGCAATGGCGACCGGATTCCGCGCGGTAATCACCACCCCTACCCCAAAACCCAGGCCTGGAACAGCGACATGACCATGCTGCGGATGAATTACCGGCTCTACGACGCCAATACCCTGCAGGAGCTGCCCATCACCAGCGGCACCAACAGCCTCTCGGATCTGTATGCCATCAATGGCGCCCTGAGCGAAATGAAATGGTCTCACCTGGACCCCAACGTGTTTTTCGGGGTTTACCTGAACGACAATGGCCAGGGGGAATTCTGGCAAGCCACCATCGACCGCAACAGCAACAGTATCGACTTCAACAATGGCCTGTTGCACCAGTTCAGCGCCAGTGGTGGAGGCAGCTATGACCGGTTCACCCTGGGCAAATACGAAGGCAATATCGATTTCAACGACCACTACGTGGTGTTTGCCGCCCGCAAAACCGGCGCCAATTTTCTCACCGCCATTGTTTACGACCTCACCACGGACACCGCCGTGTCCACCGACCTGCCCGGCATTTTGTGGACAGAACCGCCCCAGGCCCAGGTCTTCGACTGGCTGTCGGTTTCACCCCTGGGCAATCACATCCTCATCAGCTCGGGTGACAAGATATACCAGTACGACATGGGCATGAATTTTGTCCGCCAGCTGGCCAACACCGCCGGTCACGGTGATCTGGGGCTGGCACAAAACGGCGACGAAGTTTACGTCCAGTTTGAATTTGGGAATGCCGCGCAGCGCGGCATCTGGCTCTATCGCCTGAACGACGGGGCGCGCATGCGCCTGTTGCCGGACAAGTACAACGGCGGCCACCTTAGCTGCCGCAATTATCAGCGGCCCGGCTGGTGTTACCTCAGCACCAACGAAGAAGGCTACCGCGAAGTCTTTGCCTTGCGCATCAACTACGCCAATGAAAGCCTGCATGTGGTCAACCGCTTTGCCCAGACCCACACCGCCAACACCCCTTCCAACAACTCGCTGGGCGGCGTCAGTCCCGATGGACGCCGGGTGATCTTTTTCACCGACTGGGGCGATGCCAGCCTCAATTACTACGACCGCGACACCTATCAGGCACAAAAACCGGAGTGAGTGACCAAACCCGACCTCACCCTTAAGGAAGCTCTGATTGAATCTGGCGCGAACAGATTGTAGTGAAAAATTGTTCAGTTCAAAGCGCAAACCGCACGCAATAGCAAGGCTATTGTGAAGGTTTGCAACGCAGAAATGGACGATTTTACGCCACAAGATGCCGGGTCACGATTCAATCAGAGCTTCCTTAGCCGGTATTACGCAGCCCGGCGGCAATGCCGTTTATGGCGATAATCAAGGCGTCATCAATCAGCCCGTTCTGACCGGCGCGATGGCGGGCCAGCAGTTCCACCTGCAAGATGTTCAGCGGGTCAATGTAAGGGTTTCGCACGGTGATGGATTGCCGTAACTGCGGGCTGTTTTCCAGCAACCGGCGGTGGCCGGTGACTTTCAGCACTTCATCCCGGGTGAGGCGAAACCGCCCTCGCAGGTCTTGGCCCAGGGGTTTCAGGCGCGGTTCCACCAGCCGGTCTTCATACCATTTGGCCACCTGCGGGTCCGCCTTGGCCAACACCATCTCCATCAGGCTGATGAAGGTGGCCCAAAACGGCCATTGTTTTTGCATGGTTTCCAACTCAGACAAGGAACCCTGCTTTTCCGCTGCCTGCAGAGCTTCGCCCACACCCAGCCAGGCCGGCAGCATCAGCCGCGTCTGCGACCAGGCGAATATCCAGGGAATGGCGCGCAGGTATTTGATGCCGGACCCGGCGCGTCTTCGGGCCGGTCTCGAGCCAATTTTCAGCGAACCCAGCTCCGGTTCCGGGGTGGCCTGTTTGAAGTATTCCACAAAGTCCGGTTGCTCGCGCACCACGCCGCGAAAAGCCGCCAGGGCCACCTTCGACAGCCCGTCCATGCGTTGCCGCCATTCGGGCCAGGGTGCCGCCGGCGGTGCCAGGGTGGCTTGCAGCACGGCGCTCAGGTAAAGCTCCAGGGTTTCTTCGGCCAGCCCCGGTAAGCCGTATTTGGCCTGAATCACCTCGCCTTGCTCGGTCACCCGGAAACGGCCATCCACGGAACCCGGTGGTTGTGACAAAATGGCCGAATGCGCCGGCCCGCCACCACGGGCCACCGTGCCGCCACGGCCATGAAACAAGGTCAGACCGATGCCATGCTGTTTGGCGGATTCCACCAGTTTTTCCTGGGCGTTGTATAGCGCCCAGGCGGCGGTCAATTGGCCGGCGTCCTTGGCTGAATCCGAATAGCCGATCATCACCTCCTGCTCATCCCCATGTTGCCCCCGCAGCTGCTGCCGGTACCACGGCATGGCGTACAACGCACTCATGCAGTCAGCGGCGCTGTGCAGGGAATCCAGTTGTTCAAACAAGGGCGAGATGCGCAGTGGCCGGGCAATACCAGCCTCTTTTTGCAACAGGGCCACCAGCAACACGTCGGAGGGCTGTTCGGCCATGGAAATCACATATGATCCCAGCGCTTCGGGGTGCGTGCCGGCCAGCAGGTCAAAGGTCTCCAGCACGTCCCGGGTTTCATCGCTGCCGGTGAAGTTTTTTGGCACCAGCGGGCGTGGGTTCTGCAGTTCTTGTTGGAGAAATTTCTGGCGCCTGGCCTCGTCCCAGTCGGCATAATCGCCCAGGCCCAGAAACCGGGTGATTTCGGCCATGGCCTGCGTGTGCCGGGCCGCTTCCTGGCGAATGTCCAGGGGCATCAGGGTCAGGCCAAAGGAATACACGCGGCGGAGAATGTTCTGCAGGCGACCGTCGGCCACCAGGCCATCCCCACAAGCGCGCAAGGAGCGGTCAATGAGCCGCAATGGCTTGAGCAAATCAGCCCGGGAAACCAGCGGCAGGCGTTGTTCCATGCCCTGCCATTGGCCTTTTTTCAGCGCCTGATCGGTGAGCTGTTTGACCTGCTCCAGTTGCTGCAGCAAGGGCCGCAAAAAGGCCCGGTACGGCTCCAGGTGGGGCTGGTCCGCTTCGGCCGGGTTGACATCCTCCAGGGCAGCCAGCAATTCATCGCTGGCATCGCGCATGGAGAGTTCTTCCCGCAGGGCGCGGATTTCACGCGCGAACAATTCCGCGGCCTGCCAGCGCGAAACCAGTAGCACTTTTGCCGTCACCGCGGGTGTCACGTTGGGATTGCCATCACGATCACCGCCCATCCAGGAACCCAATCGCAATGGCACCGCTTCTGGCGGCAAGCCCCGCCCGGTGTGCCGTTGCAAGGCCTCATCGAGGTTGCGCAGCACCTTGGGCACGGTATCCCACAGGGTCTGGTCAATCAGCACCAGACCGGTGCGGGCTTCATCCAGCGGTGTGGGCCGCTTGCGGTGGATTTCATCGGTTTCCCAGATTTCAGCGATCACCCGTTTGAGCCGGGTTTGCACCGTCTGCTGTTCGGCCGGAGTCATATCGCACCGGTCCCGCTCAGCCAGCAGGCGAGCCATGCGCAGGTGTTTCATGGACACCGTGCGGCGCCGGATTTCAGTCGGATGCGCAGTAAACACCGGCTCAACGCGCATGCGGCAGACGGTTTCATGCAGGGCCTCGGCGGTAATACCGGCCTGGCGCAAGGTGGCCAACTGCTCATCCAGAAAGCCGATAGCACCATTCTCGGCCAGCTGAAACGCGCGTTGCCGACGCTGGCGGATCTTGTGGTGCTGTTCGGCGATATTGGTGAGATTGAGAAAGTGGCTGAACGCCCGCGCCAGCAGCAACATGGCCTGTGCGTCCAGGCCCGACAACAGGCTGAACAGTTCAGTGCGGGCCTGATCGTCACCATGGCGGGCCTGCTTGGCCAGCCGGCGAACGTCCTCGACCAGATTGAACAATTCATCCCCGTGCTGGGATTTGAGCACCTCGCCCAGCAAGGCGCCCAACAAGCGCACGTCATTGCGCAGGGATTCGTCTGGCTGATCCGGTGCATCCTGCACCAGAACAGGCTGATCGAGGTGGGTTTCAGGGGTATTCTGGTTGGTTTTTTTTGCTGTCATTGGGCTGTCTGGCCGTGGCCGGGTCAAGTCGATGGTGAGGCGCATCATCTTACCATACGCGTATATTTCAGCACCAAATAATGGCATAATACGGGGGTTTGGCGCTGGCTCTTTTTTGCCGATTGGCACCACCACAGGCAGGCGCCCCAATTGCTATCTTTTCGAGGACAAATCCATGAATTTCCTGCACGAACTTGGTCTGAAAGACATTAACCCCGGCACCTATTACGGCGAATGGTCGGATGACACGCGCGGCGGCCTGATCGAATCCTATAACCCGGCCACCGGCGAACTGCTGGGCAAGGTGTATTCGGCCACCGAGGACGACTACGAAAAAGTCATCAGCACAGCCCAGGAAGTGGCCAGGCAATGGCGCAACGTGCCCGCTCCCAAGCGCGGCGAAGCCGTGCGTCTGGTGGGCGAGGCCCTGCGTAAGCACAAAGACGCGCTGGGTTCCCTGGTGACGGCCGAAATGGGCAAAATCAAGTCCGAAGGCGATGGCGAAGTGCAGGAAATGATCGACATGGCCGATTTTGCCGTGGGTCAGTCACGCATGCTGTATGGCCAGACCATGCATTCCGAACGCCCCGGCCACCGCATGTACGAACAATGGCATCCGCTGGGCGTGGTGGGCATTATTTCCGCCTTCAATTTCCCCGTGGCGGTGTGGAGCTGGAACGCGTTTATTGCCGCCATTGCCGGCAATGCCTCGGTCTGGAAGCCGTCCCCCAAAGTGCCTCTGTGCTCGGTGGCGGTGCAAAATATTGTAAATGAAGCGCTGGAAGGCAGTGGCTTTCCGCCGGTTTTCCTGATGTTCAATGACGCCACCAATGAGCTGGCGAAAAAATTTGTGGATGACCCGCGCGTCAACCTAGTGTCTTTCACTGGCTCTTGCGAAGTGGGCAAGAAAGTGGGCGTGCAAGTGGCCAAGCGCATGGGCCGTTCACTGCTGGAACTGGGCGGCAACAACGCCATTATTGTGGACAAATCCGCCGACCTGAAGCTAGCCATCCCTGCCATCACCTTTGGTGCCGTGGGCACTGCCGGCCAACGGTGCACCAGCACGCGGCGGCTGTTTGTGCACGAAGACATCCTGGACGAAGTGGTTGAACGGCTGAAAAACGCTTACGGCCAGGTAAAAATCGGTAACCCGCTGGATAGTGACACTTTAATGGGGCCCTTGATTGATGAACAGTCCGTCAATACTTATCAACAAGCGGTGGAAAAAGCCCTCGCCGAAGGCGGCACACTGGTCACCGGTGGCAAGGTGCTGGAAGGCAATTACGTCGAGCCCACCATCATCCTGGCCGACAAGGACATGGAAATGGTGAAGACTGAAACCTTCGCCCCCATTTTGTATGTGATGCCGTTCAAAGACCTGGACGAAGCCATTGAAGCCCAGAATGACGTGGTTCAGGGACTGTCTTCGGCGATTTTCACCCAGGATTTGAAAAACTCCGAGAAATTCCTCTGCTGTGGTGGCAGCGACTGTGGCATCGCCAACGTCAATATCGGCACCAGTGGCGCGGAAATTGGTGGGGCATTCGGCGGTGAAAAAGAAACCGGCGGTGGCCGTGAAGCCGGCTCTGACGCCTGGAAGGCCTATATGCGTCGTCAGACAAACACCATTAACTACAGCGATGAACTGCCGCTGGCCCAGGGCATCAAGTTTGACATTGAATAAGCGGCCCTTGTCACCGCTTGAGTAAAATACATGGGGAGGCCTTGGTCTCCCCTTTTTGTACCCGTTAACGACCCGTACACGAACCGCACCAGGCACGGTGCAAACCTTTTACAACATGGAGATGGCATGCTGGAAAGCCTTTCACGATCCCTGCTGCACCGCCTGGACCCGGAAACCGCCCACGACCTGTCTTTGCGCAGCCTGGCGGCCATCGGCAAAACCCCGCTGCGCCTGGCCGTGGGCCAGGCCATTGAAGAAAAACCGGTCACCTGCATGGGAATCACCTTCCCCAATCCGGTGGGACTGGCGGCCGGATTTGACAAAAACGCGGCGGCACTGGATGGGCTGTCCGCTATGGGTTTCGGCTTTATCGAAGTGGGCACCGTGACACCGCGGCCACAAGCGGGCAACCCCAAACCACGCCTGTTTCGCCTCAGCGAAGACCAGGCCATTATCAATCGCATGGGGTTCAACAATGCTGGCGTGGATGCACTGGTTAACAACATCAAGGCCAGTCGTTACCACCGGCGAAACAATGGTGTGCTGGGCATTAATGTGGGCAAGAACAAGGACACGCCCAACGAAAACGCACTGGATGACTACCGCCATGGCTTTGAAAAAACCCATGAACTGGCCGATTATGTGGTCATTAACGTGTCCTCCCCCAACACCCCGGACTTGCGCAAGTTACAAAACGAAGCCAGCTTCCAGGCACTGCTGGATGGCATGAAAACTGCCCAGCATCAAGCCCACCAGGCCAGTGGCAAATACACGCCGCTGGTGGTCAAGATTTCCCCGGACCAGACGCCAGAACAACTGGAGTTTATGGCCACGGCCATTCGTGAATCCGGCTTTGATGGCCTGATCTGCACCAACACCACCATCAGCCGGCCTTTGTTGCGAAACACCCGGCTAGGCAGTGAAAGCGGCGGTCTCAGTGGCCAACCGCTACTGGCCAAAGCCAACCAGACCCTGGCGCAGATGCGCGCCTTGCTGGGGCCGGATTATCCCATCCTCGGCGCAGGCGGCGTGCTGTCTGGCGAAGACGCACGCAGCAAACAAAAAGCCGGCGCCGACCTGCTGCAGATTTACACCGGCTTTGTGTATCGCGGCTCGGCGCTGATTGCCGAAGCCGCTAGAGCCTGGCAGAGCGCGGGCAAAAAACGCGACAGCCAGGCATGAGAATCTTTCCCAAAGCCGACCTGACCGGACGCAATACACTGGCTTTGCCCGCGCGCTGTGCGCGTTTGATTGAATTGGAAAACCTAAATGATTTCAGACACTTAAAAGACTTACTTGAAGAAGATTCTGCCATCTGTGTCCTGGGTGAAGGCAGCAATACGGTGTTTGTCGATACAGAGCTGCCGCACACGGTTGTCCATCTTAAGCCACCCGCCACGATGGCCCAGGGCATAGCGCGGGAAAACGATTTATTTGTGGTTGATGCGGGACTGTCCTGGCGCGAGCTGGTGCAATGGAGCGTCAACCAGGGACTGGGCGGTATTGAAAACCTGGCGGCCATTCCCGGCGCCTGTGGCGCGGCTCCGGTGCAAAACATTGGCGCTTATGGCGTGGAATTAAAGGACGTTCTGGAGTGGGTAGAAGTTTTTGACTGGCAACAGGGCCTGTTTCAGCGGCTGAGCAACGCAGCGTGCCAGTTTGACTACCGCAACAGCCTGTTTAAGCGCGAGCCACATCGGCCCTGGCTTATCACCCGGCTGGCGCTCCGATTACGGCCAGACACGCCGCTCAGACTGGAATACGCCGGCGTGCGAGAGGCACTGCAGGCACAGGCAATTTCCCCACAGTTGGCCAGTTACGCCCAGGTGGCCCAGGCCATCACGGCCCTGCGGGCGAGCAAACTGCCAGACCCGCGCACGCTGCCCAATGCCGGCAGTTTTTTTAAAAACCCGGTGATTTCAGCACAGAAATTGCAGGCATTGCTGGCCCAGTGGCCTGCCCTGCCCTACTGGCAACAGGCCGACGGCCAGCACAAGGTCTCGGCGGCCTGGCTGATCGAGAAAACCGGGCTCAAAAACCAGCGGGTGGGCGATGCCGGTTTTTACAACAAGCACGCACTGATTCTGGTGAATCACGGCCAGGCCACCGGTGCCGATGTGGCCGGGCTGGCTAAAAAGGTGATTGAAGATGTGAAGCAGGCCTGCGGCATAGTGCTGGAACCCGAACCGGTGACCGTCCGCGCCACCTGACTCATTTAAGGAACCTCTGATCGAATCGTGACACGGCATCTTGCGGCGTAAAATCATCCATATCTGTGTTGTAAACCTTCGCAATAGCCTTGCTATTACGCGCGGTTTGCGCCTTGAACTGAACAATTTTTCACACACAATCTGCTCGCGTCAGATTCAATCGGAGCTTCCTTAATCAGTCTTGCCGATCCGTCTAGTAGTGATCAATCTTCCAGTTCTCGATGCTGCACCAGCACATTGCCGCGCTGGGCGCCCAGGTGTTTGGCCAGTTGCTCTGCCAGGTACACCGAACGGTGATGGCCACCGGTGCAGCCAATGGCTACCGTCAGGTAGGCGCGATCGTTTTCTTCAAAGCGCGGAATCCATTTTTCCAGCCAGTCGTGCATGTCCTGCAGGTATTCCTTCACCATGGCCTGTTGGCCCAGGTATTCGGCAATGGGCTGGTCACGGCCAGTGAAGTTACGTAATTCCGGCACCCAGTACGGGTTGGGCAGGCAGCGCGCATCAAACACGAAGTCGGCATCGAATGGCACGCCGCGCTTGAAGGCAAAGGATTTGATCAGAATGGAAACCTGGGTGTTGTTCTTGCTGAGTTGTTGCAGCAGTTGCTGACGCAGCTGGTGGACGTTACTTTCGGAGGTGTCCAGCAGCAGATCGGCACTGGCTGCCAGGGGTTCCAGCAGATCCCTTTCGGCATCAATGGCTTGGGTCAGGCTGTATTTGAGGTTTTTGTTGGAAAGCGGATGCCGACGCCGGGTTTCACTGAAGCGTTTTAACAGAACCCGATTATTGGCCGTCAGAAACAACACTGTCGGACGCACTTTGTTTGGATCAAGGCTAGCCAGGATGTCCGGTAATTTGCGCAAGGCTTCGCCGGAATTGCGTATGTCGATACCCACCGAAACACGGGGGTAGAATTCGGCATCTTCGGCAATGTGTTCGACAAATTTTTCCAACATTTCCACCGGCAGGTTATCCACGCAGTAATAATCCATGTCCTCCAGCGAACGCAGGGCAATGGTTTTGCCAGAACCGGACATGCCGGTGACGATAATCAATTCCTGCATGCGAGCACCTCAGGTGGATTGAGAAAGCACGGCCAGCACTTCTTCGGCATTGCGGGCATTGTTGAGTTCCCGGTGGGTGCGATGATTACGCAGCATGCGGGCGGCATCCTGCAATATTTTTTCATGTTCCGGATCGTTCTGACGGGGAAACGCCATGGCAATAACCGTGTCCACGTCGATATTGTCCGGGGATTCATAATCAACACCCTTTTTGAGGCGAAATAGCGCCACGCGGGTATCGCTGGAGTCCAGTGCCTGGCCATGGGGAATGGCCACCCCATTGCCCAGCGAGGTGTTGCCGCGTTTTTCGCGCTGAATGAAGCTGTCATAAATGGCGCGGGCTTCGCCGTCTTTTTTGCCCAGTTTGCGGGCAATTTCCTCAAACAGGCGTTTCTTGCTGGAAATGGGAGCATTCAGGACGATGTCCTGTTCTTCGAGCAGGTCTATCAGGCGCATGCGCGTCCTCGGCAATAAAAAACAGGGGAAGCCAGGTGGCCTCCCCGTGTGTGGTCATGAATGGTGGTTAAGGAAGCTCAGATTGAATCTGGACGAAGCAGGTTATGCCGGAAATGTTCGAGAACAAGGC
>WGBZ01000304.1 GCA_015494035.1 Lysobacterales bacterium
CCGCTTACGGTGGCCAGATGGACATTCAGTTCAATCACGACCTGTTGCACGACGTGAATATCCGCGTCAATGACATGCCACCCAAGGGGATGAACTGGCAAAGCATCCACCGCCGGTTTTCCATCAGCGAGACCGGTGGCCTGGGCCTGCAGGTGCCTTATGGCATCATGGAACGCATGCGCGATGGCGCCCTGTCAGTCAGTGGCCGGCTGCAGATAAGTCACGGCGGCACAACCGTTCCCATCAACCACTTTCGCCTGCAACCGGCACCTGCCCAGCCCACCAGCGGTGATTTCAGGGCGCTGGAAATGCGCGATGACAAGAACCATGTGCTGTTCACGCTGGATCACATTCACCTGATCATTGATGCAAAAAACCAAGCACTGGTGATGAAGAACATGGACATGCACATCAGCCCCTGGCTGGCAAACCACCTGGGCGTGCCCGCCATCAGCGGCTGGGTGATTGGTCAGGCGCACGCGGTCACCGGGCTGAACATTCCCACCGGCGCCAAAACCGAGCTGCCGGCAGGTCTCAGCTGCACGGGCCGTCCCTTGTGGGAACCCGCCGCTGATGTGGATGTTAAACTCACGCAAATGACGCCCCAGTTCGTCCGTAACCTGGGCAACGGCACCATTGTTGTGGCGCCATCGGCCCACCTGAAGAACGTGGGTACTGCCGATGTGCCGTGGTACCAGAAATTCACCGGCACCTTTGACCCCTACAACAACGACCAGCATCCCTACCTGATCTGGAACATGTACCGGGTGATTGATAACCGGCTGGAACAAATCGGCACCTCCGGCATCAAGCACGCCTTTCTCACCATCAATTCCAACTGCACCATCAACTGCGGCAACAACCACATTCTCTGGCCTGGCTGCGAAGACGTCTATGGCGTTGGCAATAACGACAGCGGCTCGGACATTGGCCCGCGCAAGGAAGTGGCAGCCCTGACCGGCACCTGGCAATCCACCTGCTCCTTCTTTGACCCCGGCTGCCAGGGTTCCCAAACCAACAGTTCCAACGGCACGGACGAAAACCGGCTGGTGGTGCCCGAAAACAAAATCAGCGACAGCAGCCTGGATTACTATTTTTCTGCCTGGTATCCCAACCGGGCTGATGTCAACATTTTCAACTCCATGGGCTACCGCGTCATCACCCCCACGCCCATGGGTGGCAACAGCTGGAACATCGGCACCATCGGGGCGTTTGCCAATGGCCCGGTGATTGACACCTGGGTAGCACCGGGCACCAGTACCCCCACGGCCACCTCGGTGCGCATGGACCACACAGAAGGGCACGCCACTTTTGCCGTCAAAGTGATGGATCTGGGTGGGGGCCAGTACCGCTATCACTACGCCATTGACAATCACGACGTGGACGCACAGTTTGACCGTTTTTCCTTCAGCCTCAACGCCGCCGACAGCCTGACCGGCTTTGTTTTCTCAGACGCCGACAATGACGATGGCAACAACTGGCTGCTGACGCGCACTGGCGGACTGGTGACCATCCAGGCCAACGGGCGCACCCAGGACTGGGGCGAATTGAACAGCTTTTCCTTCACCACCAGCGCCGCGCCCATGATGGCGACCTTTACGGTGCACATGGTCAGCCCGGGTAGCAACCAGAACAGCCTCGGTGCACGCATGGCTGTGCCCAATGCGGACCTTATCTGGCGCGATTCACTGGAATAAATAGCTTGACCAATGTCACTTCGGCGAGCTTGCCGGCAGCATTTTGCCGGGATTCAGCACGCCGTTGGGGTCAAAGGCGTGCTTGATCTGCCGCATCAGTTCGATTTCGGCCGCACTGCGGCTGTGGTGCAGGTAAGGTTTTTTCAGCAGGCCCACGCCGTGCTCGGCCGAAACACTGCCTGCCATGGCCTCAATCAGCCCATAGACCTGGGCATTGACAGACTCGCAACGACGCTGGAAGTCCTCCACAGACAGTGAATCCGGCTTGAGGATGTTCAGGTGCAAATTGCCATCGCCAATGTGGCCGAACCACACCGTCTCAAAATCCGGGTAGTGCTCGGCCAGTACCTGTTCCAGCCGGCGCATGAACTCCGGCACGCGCGAAACCCGCACCGCGATATCATTCTTGTACGGTGTCAGCGCAGCAATGGACTCGCTGATGCCCTCCCGGTATTGCCACAGCTGGCGCGCCTGTTCCACGCTCTGGGAAATAATGCCGTCCTCGATGTCCCCGGCTTCCATACCGGCTTCAAAAAAGGCCATGGCCGCGGCCTCATCAGCTTCGCTGGCGTGATCAAACTCCATCAGCACATACCACGGGGATGGCCCCTCGAAAGGGGCTGGCAACTGCCGGTGGGCCCGCACGTGCTGCAAGGCCAGGTGCGAAAACAATTCAAAGGAGGACAGCGTCAGTTTTTCCCGCGCCAGGGCAAAAACCCGCATGACCGCATCCAGTGACGACAGGGCCAACAACATCACGCTTTGTGGCGGCGGCGGGTCAACCAGGCGCATCTGCGCTTCGGTGATGATGCCCAGCACGCCCTCGGAACCCACCATTAAATGACGCAAATCCAGCCCGGTGGCATTTTTCACCAGCCCGTTATTCAGCCGCAACACCTCGCCACTGCCGGTCACCACGGTCAGACCCGCCACGTAGTCCCGCGTCATGCCGTAGCGCAACACCCGAATGCCGCCGGCGTTGGTGGCAATGTTGCCGCCAATCTGGCTGGAACCGGCCGAGGCAAAATCCACCGGGTAAAACAGGCCCTGCTGCCCGGCAAACTGCTGCAACTGTTCGGTGACCACACCGGCCTGCACCGAAACCAGCCGGTCCACCGGGTCAAAATCGCCAATGGCACGCATCTTTTCCAGACTCAGCACCCACTCCCCGTTGGTGGCCACCGCACCGGCCGAATAACCCGTGCGACCGCCGGAAGGCACCAGCGATTTGCCCAGCCGGTTGGCCAGCGCCACCACCTGCTGCACCTGCTCGGTGGAACGGGGCCACAGCACCGCTTCGGCTGCGGGCGTGTGAAAGCGGGTCCAGTCCCGGCCATAGTGGCGGACGGCCTGGGCGTCAGTGGAAAAGTCCACCTCGGGCAGGTGGTCTTGCAGCAAAGAATGCGTGTCAGCGGCGGTCATCTTGAGTAAAATGCCTTTTTGGTTCAAAGAGCGAAAGATATGCCCAAACTGTCCCTGAGTAAAGAAAAAATCAAGGTCGTTTTGCTGGAAGGCGTGCATGAACGGGCGGTGGAAAACTTCCTTCGCGACGGCTACACCCAGGTGATCCGGCTCACCGGCACCCCGCCGCGCGAGGAACTGAAAGCCTTGCTGGCCGACGCGCGCCTGGTGGGCATCCGCTCCCGCACCCGGCTGGATCAGGAAATACTGGATGCGGCCAAAAAGCTCATTGCCATCGGCACCTTTTGCATCGGCACCAATCAGATTGACCTGGATTACGCCCGCCAGAAAGGCATTCCGGTGTTTAACGCACCATTTTCCAACACCCGCTCGGTGGCCGAACTGGTGCTGGCCGAACTGATCTTTCTCATGCGTGGCATCCCGGAGAAAAACGCCGCTGCGCATCGCGGCCAGTGGATCAAATCAGCGGACAACGCCTATGAAATCCGTGGCAAAAAACTGGGCATCGTCGGTTTTGGCCACATCGGCTCGCAACTGGGCATACTGGCTGAAGCCCTGGGCATGCAGGTGTATTATCACGACATCGAAAACAAACTGCCGCTGGGCAATGCCCGGGCCGTGGACAGCCTGGATGAACTGCTGGAAAAAGTCGATGCGGTCAGCCTGCACGTGCCGGCCACGCCGCAAACAGCCAACCTCATGGGTCGTGAACAAATCGCCCACATGCGACCCGGCGCTTACCTGATCAATGCCGCCCGTGGCAACGTGGTGGACATTGACGCACTCACCGAAGCCCTGGATTCCGGCCACCTGCGGGGCGCGGCCATTGACGTCTTTCCCACCGAGCCGGCCAGCAACGCCGATGAGTTCATTTCCCCCCTGCGCCGCTACGACCAGGTGATCCTGACCCCGCACATTGGCGGCAGCACCCAGGAAGCCCAAGTCAATATTGCCGATGAAGTCAGCAACAAGCTGATCAAATACAGCAATAACGGCACCACCTCGTCCGCAGTCAATTTCCCCAAGGTGGCGCTGCCCGAGCTGCACCCCGACCAGCATCGCATCATGCACATCCACCGCAACGTGCCAGGCATGATGCAACAAATCAACCGCGTCTTTTCCGAACGCGGCATCAACGTGGCGGCCATGTACCTGCAAACCCTGGACGACACCGGCTACGTCATCATGGATGTGGACAGCCGCACGGCCAACGCCGATGCCCTGAAAGCCGACCTGCAAGCCATCGACGGCACCGTGCGCGTGCGCGTGCTGCACTGACTGCAAGCCCGGCAGCGGCTTCAGGCCCTGCCGGGGCGTTTCCTTTCCTGCACCATCAACATCAGGTTAGTACTGGCACCAACGATCCCGTCCGCCTCCTTCGTGCCTGCCATCCTGAACCGCGAACCATCCGTTAATATTTCGTGAAAAATCCATTTAAGACAATATAAGTGGTTGCAGTCAGTTAATCGAGTGTTGTACGATAATTCAGCCTGTTTCCCAAAATAAGAAAACTTGTTCAACCACACAACGAGGAGACTCTCATGAAAACAGCGCATTTACCCCCCCCATAAAATACCGTGACACCCGTTCTGGTGCACATTGGTACGCGCTGACAATGCTTCTTTTGTTCAGCGCCATTGGCCCGGCCATCGCCGCGCCGGAAATTCTTTCAGGAGCGGCCGCTCCCAGCCATCAACAATGGCAAACGGCCAGCCATGAATTTGGTGACGCATTGCAGGACATGTTGATCGCCAGAATCAACCCCAAGGCATTGAAAACCGTTGAATGGGGCCAGGGTGCCCGGAAAATCCAACGAACCCTGGACTCGGCGTCCATTGCCGGCCATCAATTCAGCTTGCCTTTGCCCGGCCGCACAGCACCGGCCACATTGCAAGTTAATGCCTTGCTGGAAAACAAGGGCGTGTATACCTATTCCGGCACCCTCGGCAAACAGCAAGAAACCTGGTTCTCCATTTCGTGGGATGGGAAAAACATGCTCGGCTTTGTCCATGCACCTGGGGCCGTCTACGTCATCCAGCCATTAAAAAACCAGTCTGGACAGGTGAGCATCAGCAAAATCAACCCGGCCAGAATGCCCCGGGACCCGGACGACACAAGGTACGACACCGCCTCAGGTGCAAACGGCGTAGCAAATACCGCCGCAACGGCTGCCCGTACTGTGACTGGCACAGGCCATGTCAAGGTGTTGTTTCTGTATGCCGCCGATGTCAGCTACGCCAACCTGTTTGCCAATGCCATTGTGGCCGACATGAACGCCGCCTTGCAACGAAGCGGGGTCGCCAGCAATAACTACATTTCCCTGGCTGGACTCAAATACGTTCCATCTACCTTTGGCAATCAATGCAAAGCATTCATAAGGGACAAAATGCGTAATCGGGAAAACGAATTTGCCCACATTGACCAAGACCTGGCCGCTACTAATGCGGATATCGCCCTGTTGCTGATCAGGGGGCGCCTGGATCAACCCGGCGACACCTCAACCTTTTGCAGGGTTGGTGGTATCGCATTTTTGTCCTATCCAAATCATTCCGATCGCCCTTTTGCCGTCTCAGCGGACAACTACGCGCTGGCGGATAAAACGGCCATTCATGAAATCGGCCACATATTTGGCGGCAGTCACCCTGCTTGGACCAGTGGCCCGGCCATATGGGCCAAAGGATACCTGGACCCCGGCGGCAATTTCCAGACAGTCATGGGCAGTTATGATGGGCTTGCAGTCAGCCCTCCCGTGCCACAATGCGTCTTTAACAGCAATGGCACCATACCAGCCACCTGTCCGCGCATCGGCCATTTCAGCAACCCGTCAGTGACTTACAACGGCTGGCCAACAGGCAGTCCCTACCACAACATGAAGTACTGGCTGGACGATTTCGGCGTCATGAAAACCGTTTCCGCCTGGAGGGAAAACGCGCCTAGCGCCCCCGCCACACCGTCCCTGAGCGCGCAATCGGAATTGTGTTATGGTCTGTACACCATGAGCTGGACGGCCCAGAGCTCAGCCACCCATTACCGCCTGTTCTGGTCCAGCAGCAATTACAGCGGCAACGCCTCGGAAGTTTACAATGGCAGCAACACTTCCACGCTGGTGGATGTGCCCGGCACGCGCTACCTGTGGGTCAAGGCGTGCAACAGTTATGGCTGCAGCCCCTTCAGCAACCGGGTGAGCGCCACGTCCATGAACACCTGCATCTGAGGTCAGTCAACACGCAACCATCAGCACCAGTAACCACGGAGAAGAACATGATCACCAGACTCATCACCACAACAATACTTGCCTGGGCCATGTGGCTGGCCGCGCCACCGGCTCAGGCCCAGTCCGGACCACAAATACCCTGCGTGGGGTGCGAAAGCCGGCAGCAGCGCATCACCCCCACCGAAGGCATGTGGTACAACCCCGAGCAGTCCGGCACCGGTTTTATGATTGACGTGCGCAACCAGCACATCGGGGGCACCTGGTATGGCTATGACGAACAGGGGCAACCCACCTGGCTGATTTTTTCCGGGCCGCTGGTAGAAGGCGATACGCCTGAGGTCATGTGGACCGTGGATGCCGACCTGGTGCGCTACGAAGGCGGCAACTGCGCCAACTGCCCCTACCGCCCGCCTTCGGCCAATGAGGCTGTGGGCAGCATTCACCTGGAGTTTTACCAGATGAACCATGCCTCGGTGCGCATCAACGGAGGCGAAAAACAGTTTGTGGTGCCCGTGGCCTTCGGGGGCATTCCGCGCATCCGGATTGGCGACAGCCCCTACACGGTGCCGGACGTGCATGGCCAGTGGCTGTTTGTGTTCAAACGTGCCGACGACGCCCTGGACCTGGGGCTGGAAAACGGCGTCTGGAACTACGGCAGTATTGTGGTGGATCTCGGCCATTTTCGCGAAACCAATATCATGCCCGATCGTCCATATACAGCTCCTGTTATTTTTATGTACCACCCGGCAGATATCTTGATTCTGGACAACCTAGACTGCTATAGAGCAACAGAAAGCACCCCGCCATATTGTGAATTGGGCTGGCCCGCTTTTGATCAGACACCGGAACACCCTGGCGACACTTACCGGATCACCCTGGGCAATATGGGCGAAGACCGGATTTTTGGCGAATCCCCGGAAGGGCACTATTTTATCGCCTACAAACTCCGCAACATCACCAGCCTGGAAAACCCGCAGGAATAAGTCATGAGTATTAGCCCGGCATCAAATGATGTCGGGCCAACGCCCCGGCAGCGGCTTCAGGCCCTGCCGGGGCGTTTCCTTTCCTGCACCATCAGATAAGCGCTGGCGCCGACAATCAGGGCCGCCCCCAGCCACAGCTTGCCCGGCGGCACCTGGTGAAAAACCAGCCAGCCAGCAGCCACGTTCCACAACAGTTTGACCAGATCAAAAGGCTGCACAAACGACGCCTCGGCGTTTTCATAGGCCTTGGCAATGGACCACTGCGCCAACGCCACCAGCACCCCGGCGGCAATCAACACCAGCCACATGGCGGTGGTGGGGGTTTCGAAATTGGGCAGGGCCAGAAAGAAGTTGAATGGCGCAATCAGCAACAACAAATACAGCACAATGGCAGCGGGGCTTTCGGTGTGGGACATATATTTAACCAGCACCGAATACCCCGCCCAGAAGAAAGCCGCCGCCAATGGCAACAGGCTGGTGAGCTGAAAGTCGTCAGACCACGGTTGCAGAATAATCATTGCGCCAGCAAAGCCCACCAGGGTGGCCAGCCAACGGCTTGGGCCTACTTTTTCCTTCAGGAACAGCGCCGAACCGGCGGTGGCCATCAAGGGCGAGGTCATCAACAGGGCAATGGCCTGCCAGATGGACACGGGCACGGCCATGGCCCACAACCAGAACTGGATGCCAATGACCGAAAACGCCACGCGCACCACATGCAGCCACAACCGGTCGGTGCGGAAAGCCGAGGCCAGCCCCGTGCTGATGATCCACGGCAACATGACCACAAAGGAAATAAAATATTCCCAGAAGGCCACCACGGTGCTGTGCAGGCCCAGATAGGCACTGACATACTGGGACAGGCTGTTGACAACCGCAAAGGACGCACCGGCCAGCAGCATCCAGGCTGCGCCAGTCAGGTTATGGTGGCGTTTTTCAGGCATGGGCGCCATTTTACGGCCTCTGCCTGGTCCCGAACAGGCATTTTTAGGGCCACACCAATCCGCTGGAGGCGACCTGGTCAAAGCCATGGGCAAAGATCAGGTCGTCGCTAATCACACCAAGAATAAAATCGTCCATGAACAGCAAGCGCGGGTCGCCCACTTTGCCGTCCACTTCCCGCCACTGGAAACGCCCGAACGGCAGGGTTGAAATCACGCCGAAAAACTGGAAACCGGCGCCGGTTTTACCCACAGGCACCACAGTGGACTCATCCAGCAGCACCTGCACGTTGGCCAGCCCCACAGCACTGAAATAGCCCCCGGTGGCAAACAGGGTGGCGTTGCCACTGCCTGACACGCCCGTCACCCCATCGTGGTAAAAACACTGCGCTGGCGGTTGATCTACATCGCACTGAATGGCAGAGCCGCTGGCAGCACCGTGTTGGGGGTCGAAGATGCCATACTGACCCCGGTATGCCGCACCGGAACCGGTGCTGATTTCATTACTGGCAGGCGGTTGGGGGTGATTGCTTTGCCACACCACGCCCTGACTGTTGACTTGCCATTGCGTCAAGGGACTGCGAGAACCTGACCACACCACTTCGTTTTCAAACGATTCGCCGATAACAGCCAGTCCGGCAGCGGCCAGTTGCTCCCGATAGGCCTGTTCCTGCCAGCAGAAAGTCACCATCGGCCCGCTTTCGCAGGCAGACAGCACCACGGTGGCCTCGGCCACTACACCGGACACGTGCAGTTGATAGCGAAAACTGTCCTGACCGGGAAAGGCCGTATCCGGGCTGTAGGAAAAGGAACCATCAGGACACAGCTGCAGGCTGTTGTCGGCCTCGCACCAGAGGCTGCCAAAGGCCGGGGGCTGAACCAGAATCACCACCCCACCGGACTCGGTGGCCGGATTGCCGTCGTGGGTATCGTTAGCCATGACACCCGGTGGTTCCACGAGCAAAGGGCGTTGATATGGCAGGCCGAAAAGATCATCTGCGGCCACGGTCTGGCCTGAACACACCGGAACCACGGGAACCAGACCCACAGCCAGGCACAGATAAGCGATACGTAAGGCGCTGTCTTGTTGCATAATCCCCCTCATACCCAGCGATTGCCATGAAGCATTGAAAAATGCGTTCAATGCCCCAAAACCTGGTAAATAACACTTCTTTGCAGTCAACCGTATCAATCAATCTTAACCCAAATATCATTTTGAGAGGATAACCCATGATCAAAGCCACCTTGCACACCAACAAAGGGGACATTAACTTGAACCTGGAAGATGAAAAAGCCCCGCTGACCGTGGCCAATTTCGTCAACCTGGCCAAACGCGGGTTTTACGATGGCATTTCATTCCATCGCGTCATTCCGGATTTCATGATTCAGGCC